>JARRPY010000161.1:0-6483 GCA_037382425.1 Deltaproteobacteria bacterium | reverse complement strand
GCCCATCCCCTTTCCGGTTTTTTAAAAGGGAATCCCGAGCCAATGTATTGTGTATACGATGCGTCCACTTAACGTTTCTTGTCCGCCGCCCGGATCACCTCCAAGAGCGCGCCGTGGATGTGGCCGTTGGTTGCGAGACAGTCCGGAAGCTCCATCCGATGCGGTGCACCGTTCAGGGTGGTACAGCGCCCGCCCGCCTCACGGAAAAGAAGCGTTCCGGCGGCCACATCCCAGGGGTTCAGTTTCGCCTGGAAGTAGGCATCGAGACGGCCGGCCGCCACATAGGCCAGGGCCAGGGCGGCGGATCCCATCGACCGCACGGTACCGCACCCCATGAGCGTCGGGTGGAGATATGCGAGCATCTGTTCACGCTGCTCGTTGGTGTGCCCCCAGTCCGTGGCGATCATGGCGTTTTCAAGGGTTTTGTTGAGAGTCGCACGGATGGGATGATCATTGAGGGTTGCGCCTGCCCCCCGCTGGGCCAAAAAGGTCTCATGTCTCAGCGGATCGTGTATGACGCCGAGGATAGGTGTGTCGGCCTTCGCAATCGCAATGGACACCGCAAATAGCGGGTGATGGTGGGCAAAGTTGGTGGTTCCGTCCAGGGGGTCCACTACCCATGTATATCCCCCCTCTCTGGGGATTGCACCGGCTTCCTCGGACAGGATGTCATGCTCTGGGAATCTGTCCTTTATGGTGTCAATGATGACCGCCTCGGCGGCCGTGTCCGTTTCGGTGACCAGGTCCCGGAAGCCTTTTTGGGTGACGTTGCGCTCCATGGGATACTGTTCGGCAATGATTTGACCCGCACGTTTTGCGGCCTCTATGGCTGTATTAAGCATGAGGCTGTCTTTTGTTTCAGATTCCATGGGTCAAGATAAATCGGTGATATAAGGGTTTGACGCCTTTTCCCGGGCCAGTGTGGAGGACTTGGCATCCCCGTAATCGTGCCCGGGCCAGACCTTTGTCTCCGGGGTAAGTCGGAGGAGTTTTCGGAGCGATTCCAGGAGCACCTGAAGCGAGCCCCCTTTGAGATCGGTTCTACCCACCGCCCCCACGAAGAGGGTATCACCGGTGAAGAGGTTATCTTCGCCATACAGGCAGATGGAACCGGGCGTGTGGCCCGGGGTGTGGATGACCCGAAGACCGGTCTTTCCGATCCGGATCAACTCGCCGTCCGAGAGGGTTCGATGGGGCGCCGGCGATGGTTTTCTGCCCATGACTAAGGTCAACGCGCGGTTCATGACTCTGAGGATTTCTTCGGCATCGGCTTCGTGCACCAAGAGGTTCGCACCGGTTTTTGAGAGCAACGCGTTGTTTCCACGGGTGTGGTCTGCGTGACCGTGGGTGTTGACGACGTATTCAATTTTAAGACCCAACTCGTTGGCTCTGGACACGAGCTTGTTCTCTGATCCGGCAGGATCAATAATCAGGGCCTCCTTTTCCTGTTCGCATCCCACGATATACGAGAAGACGGCCATGGGGCCCACCCGCATCTGCTCGACAATCATCTCAGTTCCCCTTCATTTCCCGTTTGGAGCCGCGAAGGTCATCCAGGTTAAATTCCATGCGCCTCACGCATGACACCTCACAACGAACGCCTTCATTCACGCAAAAGCCCCTTTCTGGAGCATGATATTGGCGATGATGACCCGCTGGATATCCGAACTCCCCATCACCACCGGGGCGCTGGCCGCCCAGCGGTAGAGTTCCCCTACTTCGTACTCACTGCTGAGGCCGTACGCACCGTGGATCTCCATGGCGTCGGCGGTGATGTTGAGAATCTTTTCGGCCACCATCAACTTTAACACCGCTGCATCGACGAAGATATCCTCCCCCCGATCCACCTTGGCGGTGACATGAAACAACGCCGCATTGAGCGCCGATACTTCCGCCACCAGTCTGGCGATTTTGACCTGGGTCATCTGAAACTTCTGCCCGATGGGTTTTCCTCGGTGGGTGCGGTTGTTGGCATATTGAAGGGAGAGGTCCAGTGCGCGTTCAGCCATCCCCGTATAGAGGGCAGTGAATACGATTTTGCCGTAGGCCTCGGCAGCGAGAAGGATATTGAATCCGCCGCCCACATCACCGATGATGTGATTGTCCGGGGCAAAATAGTCCTCCAAGTAAAGATCCCCATTGTCCAACCCGCTCTCGTGAAAAAAGGCCTCCCGTTTGCCGGGCCGGTATCCCGCCCGTTTCGATTCCACCAGGAAGGCGGTGATGCTGTCGTCTGTCTTGGCAAAGAGGATCATGTGATCGCAAATCCCGGAGTGGGAAATGAACCGTTTGGCCCCGTTGATCATCCAGCCCCCGTCGGTCCTTTCCGCGCGGGTCTTTAACTGGGTGGGGTCGGAGCCCGTATCCGGCTCGGTGAACGCGAGCGCGCCGGTGGTTTTAAGGGAAAGGAGTCCCGGCAGATAGGTCTCTTTTAAATCGTCGGATCCGTAGTTCGAGAGGGGATAGGCCAGCATGAAGTTCAGAAAGAGGCCCCAGCCGGGGATAAGGGAGGCATAGGATATCTCCTTTAAGGCAATCACCAGTCCGGTAAAGGTCCCGTCTACCCCGCCGTATGCCTCCGGGAAACAGACCCGGAGGAGGCCCATGTCTTCCAATTTGCGTTGGAGGGCGTCCGGGAGTTTGCCCGCCTCATTGAGTCTGTGGCGGTTGGGGAGGATGTCCTGTCTTGAAAAGCGCCGGACGGTCTCCAGGATCTGCCGTTCTTCGTCGGTAAATTGGATGTTCATGACCGGTGAACTCCTGTTTTGTTGATATTTCGGGTGATGATGAGTGCTCCGGTCTGGGCTTATAAGAAAGCCGACGAACTGTCAATGGCAATTTGATCAGAAGGACCGCCCCCCATCTAATCCTGATCAATTGACAGATTCCATTTATAAAGTTACGATCCCCTCGGTATGACAAAAATGAAATGCGGGGTGTCGCGTTTTGGATCCATAGGAGGAGGGGCATTGTGGAGAATACGGCTGCACAATTGGGATATTATATCAGCACGTATGGACTACAGGTGATCGGCGCTATCATTATTCTGGTCTTGGGCCGGATAGGTGCCGGGCTTGGTCGAAAGGTTGCCCGGCGGATGCTCGAAAAGGCCGGTGTGGACGTCGCAGTGGTCAAGTTTGTGGGCAGCCTGATTTATTTCCTGATTCTGACATTCGCCGTTGTTGCGGCCCTGGCCAAATTCGGCATCCAGACCACGTCGTTTGTGGCCGTTCTCGGTGCGGCGGGCCTGGCCATCGGTCTGGCCCTCCAGGGGTCTTTGGCGAATTTCGCCGCCGGGGTGCTGATTTTGATCCTGCGCCCCTTCAAGGTGGGGGATTTCATCATGGGCGCCGGGGAGATGGGCACCGTGAAGGAAATTCAGCTTTTTACGACCATCCTGGCCACGCCCGACAACATCCAGGTGTTGATCCCCAACGGAAAACTCTTTGCAGACACCATTAAGAATATCTCGGCCTACGACACCCGACGGGTGGATCTCCTCATCGGCATCGGATATGAGTCCAATATCCAGGCGGCCCGTGATGTGATGCTGGATGTGATGGGTCAGGAGGACCGTGTGCTGGCCGATCCGGCCCCCCAGGTTTTCGTCACCGAACTGGCCGACTCCAGTGTCAATTTGACGGTCCGGTGCTGGGCCAAGAGCAGTGATTTCTGGAACGTGAAGTGCGACCTGACCCGTGCCATCAAAGAGGCCTTTGATGCCCACGGGATTGAGATCCCTTTTCCCCAGCGCGTGGTTCACATGGTCCCGCAGGCAGCAAACGAATAATCCCCGTCCGTCTGATCTTCAGCGCATTTCGATCGGCGACATACTCCCAATCGAGACCTTTTAAAAAGGTTCCATTTTTTCAAAGGTCTCCGATCGTCCTTCGCCCGGGATCCCTGTCACTTCCAGAGGCCACTTAACAATCCGGCAACACTCTCGCCGCCTTTGGACTGGACATAGTCCAGGACCACCGGGGTAAATTTCGAGATCATGCTGGAGTCCATGCCCAGTTTTGAAAAGGCATCCCCCAGGCCGGCCAGAGACCCAAGCTTGCCTGCGCTCCCGCCCAAGGACCCCAGTTTGCTCAGCACCCCTCCGGACGCGCTACTCGATGGGGCCGCACCAAGGTATTGGTCCATGCCCGGGACGACGTCGGCGACCTTTTGAAAGTCCTCTGTGCTGAGGTTTTCTTTGGCATTCTTAAAAAGCGCCCCGGCACCTCCTTCGGCCTGTTTTTCAGTGACACCGAGCTTGTCTACCAAGAGGGAGGCCAGTTCCAGTGCCCCGGCCCTGGATCTATTTATTCCGATGGGACCGACCACGGTTGCCATAAGGCCAAAAATGAATATCCAGCGTATCGTTTTCCTCATAATGTTCCTCCTTTTTGTTCCGATGGTTATGCCAACAGCGTATCTCAGCCACCATAGGCTGTGAAAAAACTCATGCGTCCAGCACCCTTCGAACGGTCTTGGCCAGTTCCTCCCGTGACAGCGGCTTCATGGCAAAGCCCTTGATGCCCATCTCTCGCGCGGCTTTTTCATTCATATGGCTGCTGTATCCCGTGCACAAGATGATCGGGATGTCCGGTCGAATCTTCAGGAGTTCTTGTGCCAGTCTGTCCCCTGTTATGTCGGGCATGGTGGTATCCGTAATCACCAGGTCGAAAGCGTCGGGATTGGTTTGAAATGACGCCAATGCGTCGGATGGATGGTTTTTATTTTCCAAATGGTACCCCAGGCTTTCAAGGATCTGTTTGCCCGCATCCTAAAGGAGCGGCTCGTCGTCAACAAACAGAATGCATTCGGTCCCTGTGGGAAGTGAGTGTTCTTCATCAATACGCTCTGTCGGGGCCGGGTTCTCGCTGAAGGGGATATAGACGGTGAACGCGGGGCCATTCTGTTTAAGGCGAATGACCGTATGCGGTTAAAATATCCTCTTTTATCTATGGCCCACATTCTTCCGCACTTCCAAGGACCGTATTATGCAACACATTGAGTGTCATGAAGCGTTCCCCTATCTCATGAGGATCGCGCGCACTGGAGCGGCCTCCCCGCCCTTTATTTTCAACGGAAGACAATACAGGGTGTATGTACCTGTCGGCACGGATTCGAGGTCGAGCCCTTCCAGCACCGGAATATTGCCGCCGAGGAGGTACCGGTGGGCTGCAAAGGTATCGTTTCCGCACTGTTCTATTGATGCATAATCTATGCCCACCAGGCCGACGTCTCTCTGGACGCAGTATTGCGCCGCCTCGGGTGAGAGATAGACGTATTGCTCGGAAAAGATCCCATTCTTCGAACGGCCCGTTCGAGAATTATCCGTCTTGAACAGGAGGGCCTCTTGGGGCCGGATCTCAAGGCGTTCGAGTTCATCAGGAACAATCCGCTCCGGATCCCGAATGTCGATTACCTGAGCGGGCCTTATGAAGTCGGCAACGGTGTAATCCTCAGCCGAATTACCGCCGGGGATAAAATGGGCCGGGAAATCGAGATGGGTCCCTGAGTGGGAACTCATGCGAAGGCTGGAGAGGTCATACGGGGCCCCGTCCTTCAATGTCGACAGATACTCCCGGGAGTACGGTGTATCACCGGGATAATCGATGGATTCCTCCCCGAGGGTGACGCTGATATCATATATGTCCGTGAACCGATTCACTGGCATCTGCTGTGGTGAGGGTCAACATGCAAAATCATTGTTCAAGAACGCCTCTATCCGTCCCTGAGTGCGGGCTCACTTATCGGGCGAAAATCATCTAATGGAGTAGAGGAAAGTTTGTCAAGGTGAAACGGTAATGGGTATTTCAGAGATGATGCTTCCACAGATCTAAATGGTAGCCATAGACGTCGTTTCCGCTTGACCCAGCGAACCCGTTTGCCTATAGTAACTTATCGAGAATCCAAACAAATCATCTCTTTTCCAAAGGTAAATCCATATCGAAACTTATTCGTCGGTTTCAGGAGGGTCTCAGAATGATCAAGCGATGGAAGACCGTTTGTGCGGCGCTGGCACTCATTCTCTTCATTCCCTTGTCCGCCCTCGGTGGGGAGAAATCCCTGATCGTTTACATTCTGGACGGGTCCGGCTCCATGTGGGGTCGTGTGGACGGAAAGATTAAAATTCAGGCGGCCAAAGAGGTCATGAGCACGCTCATAGCGGAAACGCCCGAAGGGATCGAGTGTGGGGTCATGGTATATGGGCATCGGAAGAAGGGAGATTGCTCAGACATTGAAATGATGGTGCCTATTGGGCCGCTTGACAAGACATCCGCCGTTTCAAAAATCAGCGGCATCACCCCAAAGGGAAAGACCCCCATCTCGGACAGCATCTCCATGGCCGTGGATAAGCTCAAAGGGATGGAAGCGGCCAGCACCATTGTGCTGGTAAGCGATGGTATCGAGACGTGTGGAAAGGATCCGTGTGATGTGGTGAAACAGTTCAAAAAAAGCGGTATTAACTTTGTGATGCACGTGGTGGGG
>JARRPY010000160.1:0-24317 GCA_037382425.1 Deltaproteobacteria bacterium | reverse complement strand
GCTCCGATGACTACGACATCGCCTTGTGCGAGGGGAGCATCACCAGCCGGGAGGACATGGACCGTCTGAAAAAAATCCGGGAGACCGCCCGGATTTTGGTCTCCCTCGGCACCTGCGCCAGCATCGGATGCCACAATGCCCTCAAAAACACCTGGGACCAACAAGACGTGCTGAAACTGGTATACGGCGATGAATCCGGGCATTTTCACACCCTGCCTGCGCAGCCGGTGGCCGCAGTGGTTTCCGTAGACTATCAGATTCTCGGATGCCCGGCCAGCCTGCCGGAGATTCAAACCGTATTCAAACGGATGCTTACCGGCCAGACCCATTCGCCTCCCAACGACCCGGTTTGTGTGGAGTGCAAACGAAACGACACCCTGTGTGTACTTGAAAAGGGGATTTTCTGCTTGGGACCGGTCACGCGATGCGGATGTAATGCCGTCTGCACCGCCTATGGCGACGCCTGCCAGGGATGCCGGGGGTTGGTGGACGACCCCAATCTGATGGCCGCCGTACGCGTCCTCTCCGAGGATCAACAACATGCCATCATGGCGGCGGTCGCCCGCAAATACAAGGCGGATCCGGATCGAGTCCGCGCCTGGTTTTCACTCTACAACGGTCCCGACCTTCAACTGGAGCCGGAGGGGGCAAATCATGGCGCATGAAGCAAACATTCATATCCGGCACCTGACCCGGGTGGAGGGTCATGGCGACATCAGGGTGGTTATCGAGAATGGAAACTTGAAGGAGGTCAGGTTTTCCGTGGTGGAAGCGCCGCGGTTTTTTGAAGCCTTCTTGAGGGGCAGAGCCCACCATGAGGTGGCTCACCTGGCATCCCGCATATGCGGGATATGCGCCGTCAGTCACCGGGCCGCCGCGCTGAAGGCCATAGAGACCGCCTTCGGGATACGAATCTCTGATCAGTCGAGGTTGTTGCGGCGGCTGGCGGCACCGGATTTTCTCCATGTCCCCAGCATCCTTCACCTGGCCGCGTCGGACCGGGCCACGGTGACCCGGGCCATGCGCCTGAAGCGGCTGGCCTATGATCTCTGCCGAGTGGTGGTCGGCCGGCATACCCATCCGGTGGCCATGAACATCGGGGGCTTCCCGTTTGTCCATGACCCCGGCTCGCTGCTGCACATGAAGAAACGGCTGATCGATGCGATGGCGGATGTCCGTGAAACCGTGGTCCTGTTTCAATCTTTCGAGGTTCCGGCATTCGAACGGCAAACCGAGTATGTGTCCTTGACGCATACCGATGTCTATCCATTCTATGATGGAGATCTCTACTCCAGTGATGGCCATACGATTCCTCCCGGCGCCTACAAAGACGCCATCTCCGAATATGTAAACCCCCGCAGCACAGCCAAATATGCCCGCTGGAACCGTCCCCAATACATGGTCGGCGCACTGGCACGTTTGAACAACAATTTCGATTTACTGAGGCCGTTCGCCAGGGAAATGGCGTCCGAATTGGGCATCGACGTGCCGTGTCACAACCCCTTTATGAACAATCTGGCCCAGTTGGTGGAATGCGCCCACTGCCTCAAAGAAAGCATCGATATCATCGATCGACTTGTGGAAATCGGCATCCGGGGTGAAAACGAGCAAGCGCCGGTCCGCCCCCGATCCGGAAGCGGCATCGGGGCCGTGGAGGCCCCCCGGGGCACGCTGTTTCACGAGTATGCCTCGGGGAGAGAAAGGAGACCAATTCATGAAGGAAAACCGGCCCAATACCGACCAAGAGGAAAGAGACGCCCTGTGTCCCGAATGTGGTCATGCATTCAAGACCTATGTGGACCGCATCATGCCGGACGAAAAAGACAGCGGAATGAAAGGGGATACCAAGTGCCCGGTGTGTGGTTGCGGGCAATGCGATATCATTCAATCCGGGACATAGGGTGCCGGTCGCTTAACCCATCATCATGGACTACTGCCCTTTTTCCCCGGAAATGGGGTCATCACCTCATTTTCAAAACACGGAGTTACCTTTAGTCTATGAAACCATCATCTCATGATAGATGATCGACATGGAGAAAGCCGTTCTCGGACGGTAATAATGGCAACGATTTCAAAAAAGGAGGATCATCATTATGGCCGAAAGATTGGAAATCTACAAATGTGAAGCCTGTGGGAACATCGTGGAAGTCCTGCATGGCGGTGAAGGGGAACTGGTCTGCTGCGATCAGCCCATGAAACGATTCGATGAAAACACCGTGGATGCCGCAAAAGAAAAGCACGTTCCCGTGGTGGAAAAGACATCCGACGGATACAAAGTCACCATAGGAGAAGTCGCACATCCCATGGAAGAAAAACATTACATCGAGTGGATCGAACTGATCGCCGACGGTAAGGCCTACCGGCAATTTCTCAAGCCCGGAGATGCACCCGAAGCCCTTTTCAAGATCGATGCGAATCAGGTGACGGCCAGGGAGTATTGCAATGTCCACGGCTTGTGGAAAAAATAGTTCTAAACCGAAAGCGTTAAGAAAACTGCGGAGGGAATCATGACCACACCACAACATTGTCCGGGATTTGATGATTTCAAACACCTGTCATCCTTCGTATGCAAGTGCCCCAACTGCGGAGCAGAGAAGGAGATTTTTTCGGACGAGTTTGAAAAAACCCATAAATGCCCCAAGTGTCATCAGGAAATCGATTTCACCCAGTGCACCCTGGAAGGTGAAGGGGGCTCCCCGGACAGTTTCAGTAGGAGTTGACCGTCGTCATACCTGATGGACACGGGCACATGAAAAGGCGACCCCAGTCATTCGGGCGGTCGCCTTTTTTAATTCGTTTGGTACATTTTAAAAATCCATATTAAACCGGGCTACCCACTTTGCATGTATTAAATACGGGATTCACCCCATTTTCAAGGCGGTGTTTCTCGAAATACCCTGTCACCCTGCCACACCGTTTAAGAGAGGACCACTTATGCAGATCTGGCTGAAAAGAGCGTATGACCCCCCCGGGTCCCGGGACGGCACCAGGATCCTCGTGGACCGGATGTGGCCCAGAGGCGTCAGTAAAGAAGATGCCGGCATCGACCTCTGGCTGAAGGAAATCGCCCCAAGCACCCCCCTTAGAAAATGGTTCGACCATGATCCGAAAAAATGGAATGACTTCAAGAAACGGTATTTCCGTGAATTGGATAACAAAAACGAGGCCATGAAGCGGCTGCTGGACATCGCCCTAAAAGGGCGTATCACGCTGGTCTTTGCCGCCAAAAATGAGAACTTCAATAATGCGACCGCACTGAAAGCCTACCTGGAGGCGCGACACCGGGACCAGGATCCCATGAAAGCCGGCCTTCAGACATAGGTCTTGGAAAGGAGGAATAACATGGCCATATCGGCAAAATACGGAAAAGTGGACATCCCCGGAATCGCATCGGATGAACCCGTATTTATTCTGCGGGCCCAGGACCGGCTGGCCAAGACCACCCTTCTCATGTATGAGGCCCTGGTCGAATCCCATGGGGCCAATGTAATTCAAGGACTGGAAACGGAGATCGATCGATTTCGAAACTGGACCGGGAAAACGAAACTGCCCGATTAACCCGCAACGCGGTATCGAAGGAGGTCGCCCATGCCCACCGATACACAGGAAAAAGATCATGGAGAAGATCCTTCCAACCTCATACAAGAGCATCTCATGAGAGAAGAACGCTTTCTGGAGGGACTGACGGAAGAGGAACAAGAAGAGGCGTGCGAGTGGCTGGAGAAACTTGTTTCGGAAAGAAAAGCCGGGAAAAAAGAAGATGAAGATTAGATAAAGGGAGGTGCACACTCCATGGAAAAAGAAAGAATGACGTACCACCCCTCGGTCCGGCGGATGATGGATCGCATCACCGAGGACGGCATGACCAATGTATGGGATCGGTATGAGGCCCAGGGCCTGGGAGACAATCCGGACAAACGCTGCCCTTTCTGCATGGGCGGCGTTCGATGTGATTTTTGCTCCAATGGGCCGTGCCGGGCCGATGCGGAAAAGGACAAGCGCGGGGTCTGCGGGATCAAGGCGGACGGTATGGCCATGCGCATGATGGCGCTCAGGAACGTGATGGGAGCCGCCACATACCAGTTTCACACCGACCAGACCATCAAGACTCTCCGGGCCACGGCCCAAGGCCAAACCCCTTTTGAAATAAAGGAACCTGAAAAACTTCAGGTCTTTGCCGGGCGTCTCGGTATCGATACGAGCGGCACCGCATCGGAGATTGCACTGGCATTGTGTGACTTTGCGGAAGCGGATTTTAATCGAAAGACGGACGAGCCGAGCCGGATCGTGGATCTTCTGGCGCCGGCCGAGCGGAAGGACGTCTGGAAAAAGCTGGATATCTTTCCGGGTGGCATACGGGGGGAGATGCAGCGGGTGACCGGCTCCTGTCTGACCAATGTGGACGGCTACTACGTCAGCCTGGCCCTAAAAGCCATGCGTCTGGGTATTGCCATGGCCTATCAGAGCCAGATCCTGACCGAATACTGCCAGGATATCCTTTTCGGCATCCCCAGGCCCCATCCCATGCGGGTGGACCTGGGCGTGCTGGATCCGGATTACGTCAATGTCCTGCCCAACGGCCATGAACCCTTCCTGGGATTTGCGCTGGTCCAGCAGGCCAGAAAGTCTGAATGGCAGGAAAAAGCAAAAGCGGCCGGGGCCAAAGGCATCCGGATCATCGCCTCCATTGAAACCGGCCAGGAGATGATCCAGAGATGGTCCATGGATGATATTTTCTATGGCTTCACCGGGAACTGGATCATGCAGGAGGCCGTGCTGGCGTCCGGATGCGTGGACGTATTCGTCGCAGACATGAACTGCTCCCTGCCTGCGGATCCGGAATATGCGGAAAAATATCAGTTCAAGCTGATTCCGGTGAGTGAGCTCGTGGCCTTCGAGGGGATCACGGACCGCCTGGACTACCAGCCGCGCGAAGCAGAAGCCCAGGCAAACCAACTCTTAGAGATGGGTATCGACAATTTCAAGGTCAGGCAAAAGGCGGTCGAACCGATGAGGGGGTTACCGGTCCGGGAAGCCGTGGTCGGATTCTCCACCGAGAGCATATCAGAGGCCCTGGGCAATTCGCTGAACCCGTTGTTGGATGCCGTCAAAGACGGGACCCTCAGGGGGATTGCCGGTCTGGTTTCCTGTACCACGCTCAGGGATTATGGTCAGGATGTCCATACGGTACGCATGGCCCAAGAACTCATCAAACGGGACGTGCTCATCCTGTCCATGGGATGCGGAAACGCGGCCCTTCAAGTGGCCGGTCTTTGCGCACCCGAGGCCAGGGATCTGGCCGGACCCGGGCTCAAGGCTCTGTGTCAAAGCCTGGGGGTCCCGCCCGTGCTCAGTTACGGAACCTGTACGGACACCGGCCGTGTGGCGGACCTGATCGCCGCGGTCTCCAATGCCCTGGGGGATGTCCCCATACCCGACCTCCCCATTGTGGCGGTGGCCCCTGAATATATGGAACAGAAAGCCACCATCGACGCCATCTTCGCCCTGGCCTTCGGGCTGTACACCTACGTAAACCCGGTGCCCAACGTGACCGGAGCGCCCAACCTGGTGAAGCTCCTGACCGAAGAACTCACGGACGTCACCGGCGGACTGCTGAACGTGGAGACCGACCCGGTCAAAGCGGCCGACGACCTGTTGAAGCACATCGAACTCAATCGCAGAAAACTGGGTATTTGAGACGATCCCTATTGGTGGAAGTGAGGGGGATGCGGAGTTAAGCGGGCACCATATCCCCTTCAAAAGTAAAAGGAGACCCAACAGGATAAAGGAGGCGCCATCATGAAGGAAGAAGTTCAAAATGCGCTGAACCAGATCCGGCCATCGCTTCAGGCGGAAGGCGGGGATGTCGAATTGGTGGGCATAGACGGCGATGTGGTCAAGGTCAGACTCGTGGGTGCGTGCGCAGGCTGTCCCATGTCCCAGATGACCTTGAAAAACGGGGTGGAGCAGCACCTTAAAAAACAGGTGCCCGGCGTCTCCAGCGTTGAGGCCGCATAGTCCGCTATCATTATTGGGCGGTTTTCCGGCATAGCCGACACGTTTATGATACTGGAGTATTTAAAAAATGGTCCTGTTCTAGGGGACGGGGGCGCCGTATTCGAACTGGAGCGGCGAGGGTACAATTGAACCTTCATCCTGAAAAGCCCATATAATGACGCCGTTAGGAGGAAATCATGATCGTGCCACCCGAGATTGTGTATAGAGGCATTGAGAAAACAGAGGCCATGGAAACCCTCATCCAAGAACACATCCAACGCCTGGAGCGGTACTGCGACCATATCAACAGTTGCCGGGTTGCCGTGGAAAGCCGTCACCAGCATCAGCATTCGGGCCAACCGTACCGGATCCGTATCGATATGCGCGTGCCGCCGGGGCACGAGGTGGTGGCGTCCAAGGATTCCAGCGAAGGCGACATCCACGACCCGTTGGAGACGGTCATAAAAGAGGCATTTGATGCCGCGGAACGACAGCTGAAAAAGATCACGGGAAAACAAAGGGGAGAAACCAAGCAGCACCCTGAACAGCGCCTGGAAGGGTTGGTATCCAAAATCTTTCGGGACGAGGGATACGGATTCATTCAAAGCCTGGACGGCAGAGAAATCTATTTTCATCGAAACAGCCTACTCAACCATGACTTTGAGCGGTTGCACACGGGCACCGGAGTCCGGTATGCCGAGGAACAGGGAGAGGAGGGGCCCCAGGCCAGCACGGTTCACATCGTGGATAAACCGGTGAAGCGAACCGCATCGTTATGAGGAGAACATGCTGCCCATAACACAAGGAGGTCATATATGAAGGACACGCCCAAGACCTTTCTGGAATGGCTGTCCCAGTGGGAAACCCGCTTACCATCCATGAGCCTGGAGGACGTATTATCGGATCCTGAGCAGGCCGTCCTGGTATCCCAGGACCTGATCAAGGGATTCTGCTATACCGGGGCCCTTTCCAGCCCCCGCGCAGCCGGGATCATCCCCAGCGTGGTCAACCTGTTTCGTAACGTCCATGAGCTGGGCCTCAGAAACTTCCTGCTCCTCCAGGATACCCATGATCCCGATGCGCTGGAGTTTTCCGCCTACCCGCCCCACGGCATTGCCGGGACAGAAGAAAGTGAAACCATAGACGAGTTGATGGATCTTTCCTTTTCCGATCAATTCACCATCCTTCCCAAAAACTCCATCAGCTCCCAGGTGGGAACCGATCTCGAACCCTGGCTGGAGGCCCATCCCGAGGTCCACACCGTCATTAATGCGGGCGTATGCACCGACATATGCATTTACCACCTGGCGATCTACTTCCGCGCACGGGCCAATGTGCTCAGAGACCGGGAGGCCCGCATCGTGGTTCCTGCCAATTGCGTGCAGACCTACGATCTATCCGTGGAGGAAGCGACAAAGTCCGGCGGCATGCCCCACCACGGGGACCTGCTTCATCGCCTGTTTCTCTACCACATGGCCCTCAACGGCGTAGAGGTGGCGGCCGAATTAATCTAATCTTACCGGCTAGGGGCCCTACCGTAGATTCGGGTCATCTGACGGAAACGGCGGGCGGCTTCCATGGACAGGATGCCTACCGGCGCCCGCCATTGCCAATTGTGTCTTTGACCGGAGGGACGGTTCATGCGCGCGTCCTCCCCCAGGCCCAGCAGATCCTGAAGCGGAACTATGGCGGTCTCGGCCACCGACGCCATGGCCAGGCGAATCAGGTCCCAATGGACTTCCTCGGCCGTGGTCTTTCGACCGAGATACTGAAAAAGATGGGCACGCTCCCGATCACCCGCTTCGGTGGTGAACCATCCCCGGACCGTATTGTTGTCATGGGTCCCGGTGTACGCCACACAGTGGGGCACATGGTTGTGGGGAAGAAAGGAACTGTTTGGAAAGTCATCCCCAAAGGCGAACTGCAGCACCCGCATACCGGGAAGGTCGAAACGGGCCATGGTTTCCCGGACATCGGCGGTGATGGTTCCCAGATCCTCCGCAATGAACGGGAGGCTGCCGAATCTTCGGAACAGGGCATCCAGAAGGCGTTCGCCGGGTACGGAAACCCATTCACCCCCTGCCGCTGTATCCGCATCACCGGGCACTTCCCAGCAGGCCACCCATCCCCGGAAGTGATCGATGCGGATCCGGTCGAACAGGCCCAGGTTGTGTTCGGTTCTCTGGATCCACCAGCCGAAGCCGGTCTCTGAAAGGGCTCCCCAGTCATACACCGGATGCCCCCAAAGCTGACCGGTCCGGCTGAAATAATCCGGCGGCACCCCGGATACCTTGAGCGGCGAACAATCCCGGGAAAGTTTATACAAATGCGGACTGCTCCACACGTCCGCACTGTGGAACGGCAGGTAGATGGGCATGTCGCCGATGAGTTGGACCCTTCGGCCATTAGCGTGGCGCTTCTCGGGGTTGCGATCCCGCAGGGATTCAGGCCACCGGGACCATGGTTTTCCATAGTGCCGGGTCAAAACCCGGAACAGGGCGAAGTCGGAGAGCCAAGGACGCGCATCAAGAAATCGGGAAACGGCGGCCTTGCCCTTGCCTGCTTTGAAACGCATGAAGGCCTTCTCAAGCAAGGGCGACTTAAAGGCGCTCACCCGGGCGAATTCAACTCGCCCGGTGGGGAACTCCGGAACCGCTTCAACATCCTTGTCTTCCAACCAACCCGATCCGACCATCAGTTGAGGACTGATCCACAAGGGGTCACCGGCAAATGCGGAAAGGCAGTGATAGGGGGAATGGCCGTAATCCGGATCGGTGGCATTCAACGGCAGCATCTGCCAGTATTGCTGGCCCATGGCAGCCAGGAGATCTGCAAACCGATATGCAGTCGGCCCCAGGTCGCCTATTCCGAATCGGCTCGGGAGGCAGGTGGGATGAAGCAGGATACCACTGGCACGAATCCCTTTCAAGAGACCTCCCCCAGGAGCACGGCTGCCGGAAAAGCGCCGAAAACGGTTTTCAAAGGCAACGTTCGCTTTGCAAAATGCCGCTTCCCGGCAATGGCGCCTGTCCAATTCGCCGGGTAGTCCTTAGGCAGGATCAGCGCCGTATCCAACCAGGCCGCTCCCAACGGCGGGCGGTCTTTAGGAATCACCCGGGTGAGCCATCGCGCAACCGCCACCAGGACATAACGCCTTTGGTGTATCCGGGCATAGGCGATGACATGGTCGGCGAACCGTCCGAATGCCGAGACGGGTTCATAGCGCCCCCGTTGGAACACATCGATGTATTGACGCCGCGTGTGCAATGCCGAGGTGGTTACATAAAGTTTCAGCCGATCCCAGTCTTTTTGCGTAGGACATGGCGTGACCAGGCGCGGGGGGACCGTTTCCGGCCTGAGCCGGAACTCCCGAAGCAGCCGTTTGCGGTACCCAAAATCGACGGGGCGCCGATTGTCCGGATCCACCAGGGAAAAATCGAATACCTCGTTGCCCTGGTAAATGTCGGGAACACCCGGTGCCGTGATCTTGATCACGGTTTGAGACAGGGCGTTGTAAGCCCCGAACCGGGCCACTTTTTCGGCAAAGGGCTCAAAATCGGCCAGGAATGATCCCTCCCGGACTTTGGGGCGTAAGAGCCTTCGAATGAATCGGCCCAAAGCCTCTTCATAGCCGGTATCGGGTGAGTGCCAGGAGGTATGCTCCTTGGCCTCCCGCACGGCCTTGATCATGTAGCGGTGAATCCGGTTTTCATAATCTTCCAGATTCGGTGAGGGGTTAAAAGGGAACGTGCCGACCAGGGTCTGGTACAGGAGGTACTCCACATTGCCCCCCGGAACCGCCTGCCCTTCATGAAACCGCTTCTCTCCACGGTTCAAGGTCCGCCAGCCCGCACATCGGCGGTGCCACTCATCCGGTATCTCGGAGAGGACATTGACACGGGCGCGCACGTCCTCGGATCGCTTGGAATCGTGTGTGGAAAGGGTATTCATGGTGTGGGGCCAGGCTTTCATTCGCTCCGTGAGGAAGTCATGAAATGCGTTCAGGGAAATGTTCATGGGATCCGGCATCCCCCCCACGTCGTTCAGGGAGATCAACCGAACAAACCGATACAAGGCGGTGTCCTCGACGCCCTTTGCGGTGAGGGGTGCGGAGAGGGCCTGGAACCTGGACACGGCAGGGGAAGGGGCTTTGGATGCCGCACCCTTTAGGAGGCAGTTTCGGATCAGCTGCAACGCCACGGTGAGATCCGGGCGTTCGGCCACAATGTCTTGAACGAGTGTCTCAATCAGTCGCCGTTGACCATCCCGGATCCCGGGTCCCTGCAAATAGGTTCGATACACGGGGAATCGGCTCAGCAATTCCGTTAGGGCGGCTTCCAACGCCTGGGGGTCTGTCGCGGCCCCGAGTCCCGATCGGATGCTCTCCGCTCGGATGGATCGTACGAGGTTGTCCAGATCACCGGCAAATGATTCTCGAAGTAGCTGTCTCTTGGCTGCCCGGCAGACGTCCTCGAATGAGCGCTTTCGCCCGGAAAACATCTCATAAAGGGCGGTGAGTTTTTCCGTCGCATCGGGGTGGCAGAAGAGACGGGTCACCCGGTCGGAAAATTCATATCCGCTGGTCCCCTCCACCGGCCAGGATAGCGGCAGTTGCTCATCCGAGGTCAGAATCTTTTCCACCACCAGATATAGGTCTCGGCCAAGCCCCCGCAGGCGCTTGAGGTACGCATGGGGATCGCAGAGCCCGTCGATGTGGTCCACCCGAACCCCGTGGATTCGACCCTGGTTGATGAGACGCTTGAGCAAGCGATGGCTATGCTCGAACACCTCGGGCCGCTCTTGGCGCAGGCAAATCAGTTCGTTGATATCGAAGAATCGGCGATAGTTGATTTCCCGGGACGCACTCTGCCACGGTCTCAGGCAATACACCTGTTTCGACAGCAGCCGGCCCAGGCCGATGCCCGCATCCGGTCCGCCGGTCTCGGGGTCGATTTTTTTCAGCCGTATACGGATAAATTCTCTCACCTCCGGCGCCTCTTTCCAGAGCCTGTGGATGGTCGCCCTTGCCCGGCGAATACGGTGGTCCCGTTTACTGGAATACGCCTTCCCGCTGCTGTCCACCAGGTCGCGGACGGCCTGAGTCAAGCGGTCTTTGGCCCCCGACATCGACGGGCTTTTTGTTTCCGGGACGCTTGGATCCAGCATATCATAATGGGCGAGCCGCATAGGAAAAAAGTGCTCGTAATAGACCACCCCCAGGGTGCCGCTTCTGAGGACGGGACGGATTTCGCCTCTTTCCAGACAACGCCGCAGCCGGTCCCCCAAGAACGGGGCCGCCACCCGTCCGTTGATCGCCTCGGCCGGATGGTTCCACCAGATGTCGAAATGATCGAAAAACCGGGAGGTTCTACCCAGTTCAAACAGATCGGCCAGCATGGGGTTTTCCCCTGAGTAGGCCATGTGATTGGGCACAATATCCTGAATCCAATACATGTCTTTGTCCTCGAGCCGGCCGATCAGTTCGTCGAAATCGGCATCGGTTCCCAACGCCGGGTTGAGCCGGCCCGGATCAACGACGTCATACCCATGGGCGCTTCCCTTACGAGCGGCAAATATGGGAGATGCATATATCCATGGCCCCCCCAAATCGTACAGGTAATCCACAATACCCATCGCGTCTTTAAATCCGAATTCAGGCGTAAACTGAATCCGGTATGTGGCCTCGGGGATTCGCATCATTCATCCACACGGAGGTTCAGCTTCACGCACAGGGGTTCAAAAACGCTTACCCAGCGTGCGGATTCCGCCTCCCCCTTCTTCTCACGCGCTTTACGCTCCGGATAAACGCGCTGTTTCAATTCATAGTGGATATCCTGAAGCCGTCTCAAGTTTACATCGAAGGGGAGTTCATAGACCAGTTCCACGCCCGCGGCCACATTTTCAAGAAGATCCTGCCTTTCCGGTTCCTGCTTTAAGGCATCGCCCTTCTTTTCCAAATTTTTCCGCAGGGTGTATTCCAGGGTGCGGGCGTCCAGCCGGATACCCGCCAGATCGGCCTCCCGAAGCAGATGGGTCACCTTATCTTGATCGATGTCCTCGCGGGCCAGTTCGATTTTCAGATCGCGGTTGATCACAAATCCCCCCGATGCATAAAGTGTGTCCGGAATCGGCGTATCCGAATCTCTTAGAAAACGCAGCAGAGGGACATTGGGCTCATATACGTATCGATACACGGACAGGGCGTCGTCGATCTTCTTCGCCAATATGGCGTGCAGGACCTTGCGTTGACCGTCTTTAAAAAGGGATTTCAGGGAGTACAGTGATCCGCCGAAGGCCTCATCCATAAGCTGCCAGATCTTGGTGAAATCGGCATGGTCGAAGGTCTCCAATATTTGATCCACCCAGGTGGCAAAATCCGTTTCCTGCAGGTCCCCGGATACACCGCAGGTCAGTTGGTGGTCTCCCATGTGAAAAACACCGAACCGGGTGGTTTCCGATTCCTGGGTAATGTCGGAGGAAATGGCCACCCGCCCGGCAGCCAATTGGGTGTTTCCAGCCATCCGATGGTGGTATTCCTTTTGCGACAGGGCGCAGCAGAACAGGGAGGTCTGATCCGAATACGCCTCAAAAAGGGAACTGATGGCATAATGGGCGGCGATCCGTTTTAGATCCACCATGGCGGGTTTCACAAATTTCCCATAAATTCGCCGTCCATTTCCGTGTTCGGGAATGTTGCTCTCCGCCCGGGAAAGCCTTTTTAGAAACTGCGGTTCGAGATCATTTTTGAACTCCTCGTGATAAAGCTGTATGGCACGACCGGCATATTGAATGATCTGGAGGGTCTCGATTCCCGAGATGTCGTCGAAAAACCATCCGCAACTGGTATACATGAGCAAGGCATGGCGCTCCATCTCCAGCAGTTTTAAAATCCGTACGTTGTCCGCAGGACAGGGGGCCTGCCTACAGTGTTGCCTCATGAAATCTCCGACGGATTTCGCAGACCGGTCCAGGATGACCGAGATGTATTCATCCCGGGCCTTCCAGGGATTACGCAGGTATTCGGCGGCCGCATCCGCGTAGGCGTCGGCGAGCCGGTCCCGAAGCCAGTCCATGCTCTCTCTGAGCGGGGCTCGCCATCGTTGGTGCCAATCCGGGTGTCCTCCGGTGCTGCATCCGCAGTCATCGGTCCACCGGGTTATCCCGTGGGGGCAGCTCCAGGAGGTATTTTCCTTTATTTCCACCTCGCAAGTGGGCGGATACTTCTCCAGAAACTCACCGTAGTTGGTGAGCAGGGCCAAATTGTGGGACTCGATGAAATGAAGGGCATAGGCCAAGGCCATGTCGCCGTGCGGGCTGTGATGTCCGTAACTCTCTCCGTCGGTGGCGATGTGCAAGAGTTGCGGCGTGTCTTGATCCATAAAGCCGCTGGTGAGACGCTCGGCAAACGCTTGTCCATTTTTCAGCAGCCCCTCAAACCCCACGGCCCGTGAAATGGGGCCGTCGTAAAAGAATAGGCTGATCTCGTTTCCGTTGGGGAGTTTCTGAACATACGGCACCTTGGGGTCGATGGTGCCGTTGGATACATCCTCCCAATCTGCATCCTCCCGGCGACGGATCCGGGCCGCCTGGTAAGGGCTCAGGATGGTGAACAAGATACCCAACTCGTTCAGGATTTCCAGGGTTTCCAGATCTACGGCGGTCTCCGGCAACCACATCCCCTCGGGCTTGCGATTAAAGCGATACTCAAAGTCGTGGATGCCCCACAGAATCTGGGTATATTTGTCTCTGCGGTTGGCCAGGGGCATGATCAGGTGATTGTATGCCTGGGCCAGGGCAGAGCCGTGTCCGGAATACCGGTTGACGATCCGATCGACTCGGCCCGCGTCATCCAATATGCGTGAATAGGCATTGGGGGAGTAGCACTCGGCGGTGATTCGATGGTTCCAGTCATGGTACGGATGGGCCGAATCCTGGATTTCGACCGTTTCGAGCCAGGCATTTTCCCGCGGCGGCTGATAAAAATGTCCGTGTATGCAGATGTATTTTTCTTCCATTACCCGATCCCTTCAGTCATTTTTTGGAACAGCACCGCACTGTGCGGCGCCGGTAAAACCGTTACGCTCGCCTGTGGTGCTGAGCGGATTTCAGCCGGGATGTCGTTTCCCGGTCCCAGCCACTCCCCGGTACCGGAGTCAAGGACCCGTCTCCACCGGCCCTCCGGCAGGGGAATGTCCACGACCCGCGGCCGATCCCCGAACTGAAATATGATAAAGATGTCATCCCCGGGCCCCCACCGGTGAACGCAGAGGGTCTGGGTTTTTTCAAGACTGCTGACTTCCATGGTTCTCTTGCTCAATTGGGCCAGTGCAGGAATCTGTTTACGCAGGCGGATGAGTTCCTTGTAAAACCGCCGCAGCACCTGCTGATTCTCCGATCCGGCCCCTGCCGGATCGAGTATCGCCCGTTGAAACGTGACCTCGCTTTGGGGATCCGGCGGCTCCCCCTCCCAGTCAAAACCGGCGAACTCCCTTTTCCGGCCCGCTCGAACGGCCTGGATCAACTCGTCGTCGGAATGGCTGACAAAATAGGGAAACGGCGCCGTTTCACCGTACGCTTCTCCCATGAACAAGAGCGGGATAAACGGCGATAAGAGTACGGCCGCAGCGGCCAGTTTCTGTTTATCAAATGAAATGAGCGTGGAAAGCCGTTCCCCGTTCATGCGGTTGCCCACTTGATCGTGGTTCTGGGCGAATACCACCAGTCGGCATGCCGGGATATTGTGGGAGGAATTGCCGTGTCGCCGTTCCCGGAAGGCGGAGTATTGTCCGGCGTAAACGAACCCGTCTTCCCAGGCCCGGGCAACATCATCCACACGGCCGAAATCTCTGTAGTATCCCCTTGTTTCTCCGGTCAGCAGCGTGTGCAGGGCATGATGAAAGTCGTCGTTCCACTGGGCGTCCAGGCCCAATCCTCCGAGCTCCCGGGACCGCGTGGTCCGGTTGTCGTTCAGCGCACTTTCCGCAATTAGATAGATTCGGCGGTTCTCTCTTTCGGCCAGCTCGTGGATGGCACAACCCAGCTCTTCGAGGAAAGGCTGGGCGGAAAAATCGTAAATGGCGTGAACGGCGTCGATCCGCAAGGCATCCATATGGAATTCACCCACCCATTGGCGCGCGTTCTGTAGAAAAAACTCGCGCACGGAATCACTGCCCGCCCCATCCAGGTTGACGGCCTCGCCCCAAGGCGTATGATAGGCACGGGTGAAGTAAGGCCCGAAGTCCCTAAGGAAGTTGCCCTCGGGACCCAGGTGATTGTACACCACATCCAGAACCACGGCCAGGCCGGTTCGATGACAGGCATCCACCAGTCGTTTCAGTCCCCGAGGGCCTCCGTACGTGTTTTGTACGGCAAAGGGGTATGCCCCGTCATACCCCCAGTTCCTGGCGCCGGGAAATTGGGCCACGGGCATGATCTCAATGGCGGTAATACCCAGATCTTTCAATTCCGCCAGTCTGGAAATTACCGCGTCGAAGGTGCCTTTGGGCGTGAAGGTTCCCACATGCAGCTCATAGAGGATGTAGTGGCGCAGAGAAATGCCCGCCCAAGCGGCATCGCTCCATTCAAAGTGGGCGGGCACCACCTGGGACGGACCCTGTACGCCTTCCGGCTGGAATCGGGAGGCCGGATCGGCTCTATCCACATAGCCTTTTCCGGTATTTTGGCGATCCTTCGGGTACAATCGATAATGATACCGGCTGTTCGCCGGCACGCCATGCAAGATGCCCTGATGGTATCCCCCCGACGCGGCGTCGAGGGTCTGTACCCGGGGCTCAGGCGATCCGATTCGGACCTCCACCCGCCCGGCATGCGGCGCCCAGACACGGAAGCGACAGCGATCCCCCCCAAGCAGCGAAGCGCCCAGAGGGATATGGGAAAGGAATGGATGCATGTCAGGGCTTCATTTTCAAAGCGTAATTCATCCTCATGAACCGATTCCAGCATATCCACGCTTTACCACAAACGACCATGGGCTTGACCCTGTATTTTTGACTCTGAAAGAATGTACGGACCGAAGGCGGTCTATTTTGTCGCTAAATACGGTGCCGACCCCATTTTCAACCCCCCTTGTCGGCCGCCTATTATGACCATGACATGTTCGCACCGGCCACCTTCAGCAAAAAAGAAAAGAGAAGTGAACGAATGGACGCGAAGATGCATCAAGCAATCCAAGGGGATCGGGAAAGGTGTCAATCCCGATAGGAATGAGCGAAGCGGAAGAAGCGGCGTCCCGCCTTGACAAACGTTAAAGCGCTCGCTATGGTTCTTTGTGGCCGGAAAGCTTCTTTTTGTTCGGTTACATCCCTACCCACATCTTCAGATCGTTCAGGGATTCATGCGGTTTGGAATTTCCTTCTAATGTGAGAGGTGAAAAATTGAAACAAGGAAAATGCCCCAAATGCAGTTCAGATGAAGTCTATTGCGGTTCCGACCTCAAACTCAAGAGCGGACCCTTCGGCAGTAATTCCATCCCCATCAGCCTGACCTCTATTGCGGCGATGGATAACTACGTGTGTACCCAGTGCGGCTATGTGGAGCGCTACATTTCGGATCCATCAAAGCTCAAGGAAATTTCCATAAGATGGCCCAAGGTGGGCTGATACGCCCCTGCCCTCCCCCCGTCGGCTTCGCCGGATGCTGACGGAGTTGGGCCCCAGCTTTATCAAACTGGGGCAACTCCTGAGCGTTCGAGCGGATCTGCTCCCGCCGGAATATTTAGAAGAACTTCAGAAGCTGCAGGATCGGGTCCCGCCCCAGCCTTTTGAGAGAATCAAACCTTTCATCGAAGAACAACTCGGCAAACCCCTGGGTCAGGTGTTCAAGAGATTCGACGAAACGGCCATCGCGTCAGCCTCCATCGCCCAGGTGTATAAGGCCGAAATCGAGACGGGCGAGGAGGTGGCCGTGAAGGTGGTTCGGCCCGGTATTGTCAAACAGATTCGAAGCGACATCCGGGTCATGTACTACCTGGCCGGCAAGTTGGAAAAGACCTTTGAGCTGGCCAGGATTGTGGGCGCCAAGAATGTGGTGGAGGAGTTTGAAAGGTCCATCTTCAACGAACTGGACATGCATATCGAGGCGGGCAGTATCGAAAAATTTTCCCGCTACTATGAGCATATCCAGGAAATTTGTATCCCCAAGGTGTACTGGGACCTCACCACCAAATCGATTCTCGTCATGTCCTTCATTCCGGGCGTGAAAGTGAATCAGGTCGAGGCCATCCGGGCCATGGGGATTGATCCCAAGGCCATCGCCATGATCGGCCTCAGGAGTCTTTCCCGTCAATTGATGGAATTCGGTTTTGTCCACGCCGATCCACACCCGGGAAACACCATCGTGACGCCCGATGGTCGTGTGGGGCTGGTGGATTTCGGGATCACGGCTCACTTGGACGAGGAGTTGATGATCCAGATCGCCCATTTGTTTTTGGGATACGCCGAGCACGATTACGACCTGGTGATGGAATCCCTCCTGGAAGCCGGCATTATAGACGATTCCATGGATCTCACGGGGTTTCGCAACGACCTCAAAGAGATGAGCGAACCGTTCTACGGCCGAACACTTCAAACCATCTCGGTGACGGATGTCTATGAACAGGTCATCCGGCTCTTATTCACGTACCATATCCGGCTGCCCCGAAATCTCCTGTTGCTGCTGAAGACCTTTATTCAAACGGAATCGTTGGGAAAGATTCTGGGAAGCGACGCCAGCATTCTGGAAGTGATCCGGCCCTATGCCCGGGCCATGCTCAGGCGGGGATATGACCCGAAAAAACTGTTTCGAGCCATGGAGAGGGACGCGTGGTCAGCCGGAAGGACATACGCCCAAACTCCTGTACGACATCCTCAGACAGACCGCCTCGGGCAAGCAAGGCCTGGAATTTCAACACAGCGGTTTTGGCGATGTGGGCCGCCGGTTGGAAAAAGGGCTGAACCGACTGGTTATCGGCATCGTCATCGCCGCCTCCCTCGTGGGAAGCGCCCTGGTGCTCGACGCTTCGGAAAAGATATTCGTTTTCACCACGGAGTTCATGGGAAACCACTCTTTCTCCCTGGTATCCCTTTTGGGTTTGCTGGGATATACCATCGCCACGATCCTGGGTATCTGGCTTATTATTTCCATCTTCCGCTCCGGCAAAATGTGAGGCGTTCCTATTTTATCCTCGTAAAGTGCGCCAGATAATTCACCGTCGTATCCCGGGTCAGGAAATATGCACCCGTGAATGGGTTGTATCCCATCCCCTTCAGATCCTCTAATCTGACATCACATGCCTCCCCCCACGTGACGAGCTCCCGGGGCTTGATCAGTTTTGCGTATCTATGGGATCCTGCCGGGAGAAGGCGGAGAATATATTCTCCACCGATGATGGCGAAAATGAACGATTTGATGTTTCGGTTGATGGTGGCGAAGATGAGGTTCCCTTCCGGTTTAATCAGCCGGGAACAGGCCCGGATCACGGACTGCGGCTCGGGAACGTGCTCCAGCAACTCCATGCAGGTCACCAGGTCATACCCCTCCGGCACCGTCGATGCCAGGGCCTCGACCGTGGTCTGTCGGTAATCGATCTTCACTCCCGTCATGCGGGCGTGATGTCGGGCCGCGGTGAGGGCCTCGCCGCTCAAATCGATGCCGGTCACTATTGCGCCGCAGCCGGCCATGCCCTCGCTCAAAATCCCGCCGCCGCACCCCACATCCAGCACCTTTGAGTCCTTGAGCGAGGTCCGTTGACGGATATACCCGAGTCGCAAGGGATTGATTCGGTGCAGTGCCCCGAAGGCGCCGGAGGGATTCCACCAATGATCCGCCATCCGGTCGAATTTGGCGATCTCCACGGTGTCCACATTGCGCATGTCAACCGCCCGGTTTCATCGCCCGATGGGCCACGGCAATGCCGTTTGTGAATGTCCGGTATTGGACATTCTCGAGGCCCACTTCCCTGAAAATCTGAGACAGCTCGTCGGGCAGGAGGAAGTACCGGATGGTCTCGGGCAGTCGGCAGTACGCTTCCCTATTGCCTGCGATAAGCGCGCCCAATACCGGCATGATGTGAAATGAGTAGATGTCGTAAAGCCATCTGAACCACGGCCAGACGGGTCTGGAAAATTCAAGGCAGAGGAACGTGCCGCCCGGCCTGAGGACGCGCACCATCTCCCTAAAGGCCTGTTTCATGTGGGTGATGTTTCTCACCGCAAAGCCGATCAAGACCGCATCAAAGGTGTTGTCCCCAAAGGCGATCCTTTCGGCGTCTCCCTGAACATAAATGATCCGCCGTCGGGCGGCCGCATGGGTCCGTTTTTGTCGGCCGGCCAAGATCATGGCCCGGTTGATGTCATACAGAATCACCCGGCCCGTGGGGGCCACGGCCCGGTGGGACAGGATAGACAGATCACCGGTCCCCCCGCTGACATCCAATACCCGATCTCCGGGCTTCAGGCCGAGCATGCCGACGGCCAGATGCTTCCACAAATAGTGGGCCCCGAAACTGAGGAGGGTATTCATCAGATCGTATTTCCCGGCGATGGCATCAAAGTGCCGCCGAACCCGATCGACCTTGTCCGACGCGTCCAATTCCTCAAAACCGAAGCGGGCACGGTTCTCTTTCCGCACCCATTCGTCCAGTTGTGCGAGACGGTCCTTTCTCCCCTTCCACATGTGATTCCACCCCATAACCCAAAGTTTACTTAACAGACGGGCAAGATCGGCGCGAGGGCATCCTTCGTGCCGCCTAAAGTTTTTTTGTACCACTTTCTCCGCTCATTGGCCAGCGGCAAAAGGAGCCGGGCCCGTGGGGGGCCGAAGCGCAGGAAATACAGGATTCACCCCATTGAATTTCCTTATGCCTATGCGATCATTGTGCAGGAATCGTAGAAACGGCCCTCGGCCGGGGATTCTTTTCGTCAATACCCCCGGCTCCGCGGAATCTCTCGAAAGGATAATGGCTTATGAAACCGGACTGGTTCAAGAAAAGACCCCTGTTCTGGGTGGGGACGGTGGCGAGTGTAATTGTCTTTTTCATCCTCCTATCCGCTCTGTCGGGATGGGCCGTAAAATGGCTCTGGATGCGGCAGATGGGGTACGACCCTATTTTCTGGCGTCTTCTTTCCATTCAGTGGATATTGTTCGGGCTGACATTCTCGGGTGTCTTTTTGTACCTGTGGGTGAATCTTCGCTTCGCCTTGAAAAGCGATTCGGCCCCGGAGGGGAATGCGGTCAGGATCTCTTCCAAAATGGCAAAGGCCGTAGCGGTGTTTTTGTCTCTTTTCGTGGCCCTCATTTTCGCACGCGTGTTTTACGGTAAATGGGACACCTATTTGAGGTTTTTCTGGGGCGGCGGGTTCGGTCAAACCGATCCCATCTATGGGCGGGATGTGGGGTTTTATCTCTTTTGTCTCCCTTTCTATGAATTGATCCAGAACGGCCTCCTCGCCCTCACCCTCACCACCCTGATCTTCATCTTTCTCGCCTATTTGTCCTTGGGGACGCTTCAGATGCAGCGGCTACCCGCTCCCCGACCCGACCCGACGGTCGTCCGTCATCTGTCTCTTCTGTTTGTCTTCTTTTCCGCGGCCCTGGCATGGGGGTTCTACCTGGATCGATTCGAACTCCTTTACGCCACCCGCGGCGTGGTGTACGGCGTGGGATACACGGCCGACCATATCACCAAGATGAACCTCTGGGTGATGCTCTGCATATCCGTCGCCCTCGGGATCCTGATGCTGTTCAATCTATTCAAACCCCGGTTTAAAACGGCGCTGATCGGCGCCGGCACCTATTTCCTCCTCTACTTCATCTTGATCTCGGTCATTCCCGGTCTGGTCCAGAAATTCAAGGTGTCGCCCAGTGAGTTGGAGCTGGAAACGCCGTATCTGAAACATAATATCCGCCTGACGAGGAAGGCCTTTCAGCTGGATCGGATCAGGGAAAAGGCCTATCCGGCCCTGACCCAACTCACAAAGGAAGATATTCCCAGGAATCAGGAGACCATCGACAATATCCGCCTGTGGGATTGGCGCCCCATTTTGCAGACCTATCGGCAAACCCAGGAAATCCGACTCTATTATCGATTCTACGAAGTGGATGTGGACCGCTATCACACGGAAGATGGGTTTCACCAGGTGATGCTTTCCGGCCGGGAATTGGCCAACAAGCTTCCGCACAAGGCCGCCACATGGGTCAATGAACGGCTTCAGTTCACTCACGGCTACGGCCTGGTCATGAATTTCGTTTCCAAGGAAGCGGAAGGCGGGTTTCCCCAATACATTATCGAAAATATTCCGCCGCAATCCCGCTACGGTCTGACGGTGGCGCGGCCCGCCATCTATTATGGAGAGAAAACGGCCGGCTATCGTATCGTGGCCACCGGCGTCAAGGAATTTGACTACCCCAAGGGAAATAAAAACGTCTACGCCGATTACAAAGGAGACGGGGGGATCCCCCTGGACAGCTTCTTAAAAAGGGTATTGTTCGCCTGGAGCGAATCGGATATCAACATCTTGTTGACCTCTTATCTGGAGCCCCGCAGTCGAATCCAGATCTGGCGGAGAATTCACGAGCGGGTCTCTAAAATCGTCCCCTTCCTGAAACTGGACAACGACCCCTATCTGGCGCTGAGTGAGGGAAAACTCTACTGGATTCAAGACGCTTACACGGTTTCCAGCGATTTCCCCTATTCCGAACCCCATAAAAGTAAGCTGGGTTCGCCCAACTACATCAGAAACTCGGTGAAAGTGGTTGAAGACACCTACAACGGCGTGGTCCGGTTCTATATCATGGATCCCGATGACCCCGTGTTACAGGTGTACCGGCGCGCCTTTCCGGGCGTTTTCAGGGACCTTTCCGAACTTCCCGGCGATCTGAAACGCCATTTGCGGTATCCCGAGGATCTCTTCACCATTCAGGCGGACATGTACAAGACCTATCACATGACCGACCCTCAGGTCTTTTACAATCAGGAGGATCTCTGGACCTCTTCGGAAGAAAAGTACGCGGGGTCGTCGATTCCCATGCAGCCCTATTATATTCTCATGCGACTGCCCGGCACCAAGGAACTTCAGTATATCCTCATGATGCCTTTCACGCCCCAGGAGCGGGACAACATGGTGGCATGGATGGCGGCGAAATGCGATTTCCCCCAGTATGGACACGTGCTGGTCTACCGGCTCCCCAAGGAACGCCTCACCCTGGGACCGATTCAGATCGAGGCCATGATCGATCAGAATACCGCCATCTCCGAGCAGTTATCCCTGTGGGACCAGAAAGGGTCGAGGGTCATCCGGGGAAATCTGGTGATCATCCCCGTCGATAACGCGTTTTTGTACGTCGAACCGGTTTACCTGACTGCGGAAGGCACCAATATTCCTCAGCTCAAACGGGTCATTGCCGTGTCCGGGAACAAGGTGATCATGGCACCGACGCTTCACCAGGCGATCAGCGCGCTTTTCGGAGCTTCCCCGTCGGGCCGCAAGGGAACCCGGCCGCTTGTGCAAACCCGGGAATTGCGCAATGCCGCCCGGACATTCCACGACGCTCAGACAGCCATGGAAAAGGGTCAATGGGAGGCGTTCGGCAAGGCCATGGAAGATTTGAAAGGCATCCTGGCCCCCGAAGAGTAGCGGCTCATTCAGCCGGAAGACTCAGGACCCGGGTTCCATGGTCACCCGGCAGGTGGCCGTATCGTCCTGGCATTGGAGGTACGTGGGAGACATCCAGTTGTAGCCGTCCTGGGCAATGAGGGTTTCCGCCTCTTCAGGGCCCCATGTCCCGGCAGGGTAATTGGGAAAATCCGTGGGCCTGGCCATCTCCCAGGCCTCCAGGATCGGGGTGATCACCGACCACGCCGCCTCGGCCTGGTCCCCGCGCATAAACAGGGTGGCGTCGCCGATCATCACGTCCAGCAGGAGGGTTTCATAAGCGTCCGGGGGGACCACATCAAAGGTTTCCCGATAATAAAACTGCATCATGACCGGAGAAAGGCGCATGGCCGGCCCCGGGTACTTACTCTGAAATCGAAGAAAGATCCCCTCCTCCGGCTGGATGGCGATGATGAGCCGGTTGGGATGCCAGTCCCTGAGGGCCGCGGGTGGGAAGGTCTGATGCGGGACGTTTTTAAACTGGATGGACACCTCCGAAATCTTTGCGGGAAGGCGTTTTCCCGTACGCATGTAGAAGGGGACATCCTGCCAGCGCCAGTTATCGATAAACAGCCTCAGGGCCGCAAAGGTTTCGGTAAATGAATCTTCGGCCACACGGGGTTCGCTCCGGTAGCCCTTGACGTGTTTTCCCTCTATCCAGCCGGTGCCGTACTGGCCGCTCACCGCAAACTCATGAACTCTTTCCGGCAAAATGGGCCGAACCGCGTGCAGGACATCCACTTTCTTGCTCCTCACCTCGTCGTCGGTTAGGGATATGGGCGCTTCCATGGTGACCAGACAAAGAATCTGAAGCAGGTGATTTTGAATCATGTCCCGAAGGGCGCCCGCCTTGTCATAATAATGCCCCCGGTGCTCCACGCCCACGTCCTCTGCCACGGTGATCTGGACGTGATCGATATAGCGCCGGTTCCAGATGGGTTCAAACAGGGCATTTCCGAAACGAAACGCCAGGATATTCTGCACGGTTTCCTTTCCGAGGTAGTGGTCGATTCGAAAGATCTGTTTCTCCTCGAACACCTCCCCGAGGGTTCGATTGAGTTTCTTTGCGCTCTCAAGATCGCTGCCAAAGGGTTTTTCCACCACGATCCGTGCCTGATCCTGGTTGAGTCCGGCCGCCGAGAGCCCTTTGACCACATCATTGATCAAGGCCGGCGGCAACGCCAGGTAAAACACACGATTGGCACGACCATCCCACTCTTTATCCAGGGCGGACAGTCTCTTGGACAAATCCTTATAGATTTTTTTGTCCCCCAACTCCGCGCTCACGAAAGAGATCCTCGAGGCGAAGTCGTCCCAAGGCCCCTTTTGTGCCTTACCCCTCCGCGAGACCTTGTCCACGCCTTTTCTGAGTCGGGTTCGGTAATCCGCGTCACTCATGTCTCCGTGGCCCATACCGAGAATCTGGTATTGGGAGGGCATCCAACCGTCGAGGAAAAGGTTGTAGAGAGCGGGGATCAGCTTGCGCCAGGCCAGATCGCCTCCGGCGCCGAAAATGACAAAAACAGTGGGTCCGGGACGAAGGCCGCTGGTGTTCATTTCTCTTCCTCGCTTTCCGTCCATTGGGTGTGAAACGTTCCCTCGGCGTCCATTCGTTCATATCGGTGGGCCCCGAAGTAGTCCCGCTGGGCCATGATGAGGTTGGCCGGAAGC
>JARRPY010000159.1:0-9849 GCA_037382425.1 Deltaproteobacteria bacterium | reverse complement strand
TTCCTCTCAGAGGGCCCCAAGACGCTCGAACAGATCACCGAAAAGGGGATCATTTACGGACCCGGACGGGTGATTTCAGGATGGGACCTCTCCACCTCCGAGCAATCCATGATGGCCAAACACCTCAGCCTCCTCATGGTTGAGGGAAAGGTCGTTCGGGAGGGGGAACTCTTTAGAATAGCATAACGGACACCCATGGGGCTCAGCCGCGCCGCCCATCTCGATCATTCGAAATGTACAGGACGCATGACAAGGTAAAAACCGTCTAAGGTGTCGAGGCAACCCCTATCCCTCCTAAAAAAAGTGATTTTTCTTGACTTTGGGTTAAAACCGGTATTAAAATGCCCATTATTCTAAATAAAGCCTTGTTCCCAAACAGGAATTCAGGCGCTCGGGTTTCGTTTCAGGAGAAGATCCATTTCTCATAAGTGGCAACCTGAAGAGTGGAACCGTGTTATTTTGTAGGAAAGGAGGTTGTTACCATGGCAAATGGAATCGTGAAATGGTTTGATGAGCGAAAAGGCTATGGCTTCATCGAGCAGGAAGACGGCCCAGACGTTTTCGTCCATTTCTCAGGCATCAACGGAACCGGCTTTAAAACGCTGAGGGAAGGCGACCAGGTTTCCTTTGATATTGAGCAAGGGGAAAAGGGTCCTGCCGCAGTGAATGTCAGCGTAGCGTAGTAAGCGAAAACGAATTCGTAAAGGGGTACTTCGTCACCGATTGACGGGGTACCCCTTTTGATTCCTATGCTGTTGACAAACTCCCCCCACGCTGCAAAAATGCCGCCTTAAATTGGACTTTTCGAGAAGCGCATGGAGCGACACGGGAATGAGACTGGAATTTATTGATGCGAGGGATCTGCCGGATGCATGGTTTCAAAGTGTGTACCGACTCCTTGAAACCGGAAGAGAATACACCATCGAACGCGGCAGTTTCGAGGGCCAAAAGCGTCTCGAATTCGATTACGCCACCATTCATATCCGGCATCCCGGCGTTCGCCCGCTCCTTCCGGACATCCCCCCTGCCCTCGGTATCCCAAACCCAGTGGCCGAAGGGTATATCGAGGAGTACCTTCCCTATCTGATGACCTCTGCCAAGCAACCGGGAGAGGATTACACCTACGGTCAATACCTCGAAGCGCAAATATCAGAGGTTGTTCGCATGTATAAAGAGGACGGCTTCGCCACCAACCAGGCGTACATGACGGTGGGAGATCCCCAGAGCATCCTTCTCAAAGATCCGCCCTGCCTCCGGGGGATTGATACGCGCATCAAAGACAACCGGCTGCATTTCATCGTCTATTTCAGGTCCTGGGATCTTTGGAATGGATTTCCCGCCAACCTTGGCGCCATTCAGTTACTCAAGGAATATATGGCGTCGGCCATCGGCGTGGACGATGGACAGATCATCGCTTCCAGCAAGGGACTCCACCTCTATGATTATGTCTGGGAACTGGCCCAACTCCGAACCATGGTCCGGCGGTCTTGTGATACATCGGACACCTCCTCGACATCATGAAGATCGATCTCAAGGGACTCGACGCCACCCAGACCGATGCCTGGGCCACAGAGATGGGCCTCGAACCCTATCGAGGCCGCCAAATACGGCACTGGCTCATGAACCGGCTCGCCGGATCATTCGATGAGATGACCAACCTCCCCCAAACGCTCCGCGAACAACTTAAACAATCAATTAATATTTCACCTTTAACCCATTTAAATACCGAATTTTCAAAGGACGGTACTCGAAAATATCTTTTTCGCCTGGCAGACGGCCATTTTATCGAATCCGTCCTGATTCCCGAACGGGACCATTATACCCTATGCATTTCATCTCAAGCCGGCTGTGCCATGGGATGCCGGTTCTGTGCCACGGGCAGACAGGGGCTTAGGAGAAATCTGACCGCTTCCGAGATCATTGAGCAGGCCATCTGGATCAAGCGGGCCATGGACGCACCTGAACGGCCCACCAATGTGGTCCTCATGGGCATGGGAGAACCCCTGGCCAACTACGACGCGGTGATTACCGCCCTGAGAAACCTCATCGGCGAGGACGGGCTCAATTTCTCACATCGGAAAGTGACCCTGTCCACATCGGGGCTGGTTCCTCAGATGGATCGGTTAGGAACAGATGTCACCGTGAATCTGGCCGTCTCTCTCAATGCAGCGGATGACGACACCCGTTCCTTTCTCATGCCGGTCAACCAAACGTACCCGTTGACGTCTCTCATGGCCGCATGCAGACGATTCCCGCTTCCGAACCGTCGGATGCTCACGTTTGAATACATCCTCATCAAGGGGGTTAACGACCAGGATCAAGACGCCCGAAATCTGATCGCCCTTTTGCGCGACCTGAAGGCCAAAATCAACCTCATTTTGTTGAATCCGTTTCCCGGATCGGACTTCTCTCCCCCGCCCATGGATCGAGCGCTTGAATTTCAAAGACAACTCGTGGCAAATCACTTCACCGCCATCATCCGGAAAAGCAAAGGGCAGGACATCTCCGCAGCCTGCGGACAATTAAGCCGCACCGAATATACAACCCGGGGGGATACCTTGGGATAATTTGCAAACTTGGCTTGCATAAAAACCTTCCAGATGATATTTTATAAAGTTTAAGTAATTTTGCGCCTTCGAAAAATGTCGGAAATCATTTAGTGCTGTCATCTCTGCAAATCCTGGTTCGATGCCCCGGACAGGCACAGGGATTCAATGACGGCATGGCCGCTTGGACTCCTGTTTCGCCTGGAGTTACGGCTTTGAAAATTTTCACGAGGGTATCAATTTTAGAAAGGATCCCGATTGGAAACATCAATAGAAGATAGAATTCAACTAAACTTCGACAAAGGCAACGGCCTGTTACCTGCCATTGCCCAGGATCACGTATCCGGAAAGGTGCTCATGCTGGCCTACATCAACCAGGCCGCTTGGGACAAAACCCTGGAGACCGGGGAGGCCCATTATTGGAGTCGTTCCCGCCAGGAACTTTGGCACAAGGGCGACACATCCGGTCACGTGCAGAAAATCAAGGAAATCTATGCCGACTGCGACAACGACACCGTGGTCTATCGCGTGGAACAGATTGGCGGTGCGGCCTGCCATACTGGGTATGAGACCTGTTTCCATAAGAAAATTGATCCGTCCGGCCGCATAACGGTGGTGGGAGAGCGGGTATTTGATCCGAAAGAGGTGTATAAAAAATGAAGAAACTGAAATTCGGCGTCCCCAAGGGGAGCCTACAAAACGCAACCATTCATCTTTTTGAAAAATCGGGTTGGAAAATCAACGTCAACGGCCGGAGCTATTTTCCGGATATCAATGACGAGGAAATCGAATGCGCCATCTGCCGGGCCCAGGAAATGTCCAGATATGTGGAAAGCGGCACCCTGGACGCGGGCCTGACCGGAAAGGACTGGACCGAGGAAAACGAATCGGATGTGGTAACGGTGGACGATCTGGTCTACTCAAAGGTCAGCCAGAAACCTGCTCGGTGGGTACTGGCCGTACCCGCCGATTCAGAGATCAAGCGACTCGAGGACCTGGAGGGAAAGAAAATCGCCACAGAGCTGGTTAACTTCACCCGTCGCTTTTTCGACGAAAAAGGGATTAGCGTAAAAGTGGCCTTCTCGTGGGGAGCCACCGAGGCCAAGGTCGTCTCCGGGCTGGCGGATGCCATTGTGGAAGTGACGGAGACCGGTAGCACCATAAAGGCGCCCGGCCTCAAGATCATCTTGATCTCATGGAAACCAACACCCAACTCATTGCCAACAGGGACGCGTATAAGGATCCGTGGAAAAAGGAAAAAATCGGACAGATTATCCTCCTCCTGAAAGGCGCCTTGAGGGCGGAGAGCATGGTGGCCCTCAAGATGAATGTATCCAAAGAGCGAATCGAAGACGTGATTCACATTCTTCCGAGTCTCAACGCCCCCACGGTTGCCGGCCTTTACAAGTCTGAGTGGCTCAGTGTGGAAACCGTCGTGGATGTTCGGGTGGTGAGAGATTTAATCCCGAAGCTCATGAATGCCGGTGCAGAGGGCATCATAGAGTACGCTTTGAACAAGGTGATTTGATATGATCCGGGTCACCCAGAGAGCCCGGGACATTCCGCCGTTCATTGTCATGGATGTGCTGGAAAAGGCCCACGAACTGGAAAAGGCGGGGCAGGACATCATTCACCTGGAGATCGGCGAACCGGATTTCCCCACCCCAGAGGTGGTCTGTGAGGCTGCGGCCGAGGCCATCCGACGGGGGGAAACCCACTACACCCACAGCCTGGGGATCATTGAGCTCAGAGAGGCCATTTGTACCCATTACCATAAAGAATACGGGGTCAACATTACACCCGATCAAATTGTCGTGACCTCCGGGACCTCCCCCGCCCTGTTCATGATTTTCGCCGTCTTGCTCGAGGTGGGAGACGAGATCATTATGTCCGATCCCCACTACCCCTGCTATCCCAATTTTGCCAACTTCCTCGGGGGACATCCGGTCTATATCAAAGGCACGGAGGAGGACGGGTTCCAGCTCCGGGCGGATGCCATCAAATCGATGATTGGCCCCAAAACCAGGGCAATTCTCATCAATTCCCCGGCCAACCCCACAGGGAATCTTCTAAGTCGCAACCGGATGGAACGGATCGCGCGCCTAGGTCCGCCCATCATCTCAGACGAGATCTACCACGGCCTGGTCTACGGTGAAAAGGAACACTCCATTCTCGAGTTTACAGGTAACGCCTTTGTCTTAAATGGCTTCTCCAAGCGCTATGCCATGACCGGATGGCGACTGGGGTATATCATCGCGCCGCCCGAGTTCATTCGACCCTTGCAGAAAATCCAGCAGAATTTCTTTATTTCTGCGGGGAGCACTTCCCAGTGGGCGGGGGTGACTGCCTTGTCAAAGGCGGGTGATGATGTGGAACGGATGAAAGCCATCTATGATGAGCGCCGACGCTATATGATCGAGCGGGTCAGAGGTTTGGGATTCGGGCTTTCCGTGGAGCCTTCAGGGGCTTTTTACATGCTCGCCAATGCCCGGCATCTCTCAGAAAGCTCTTATGATCTGGCCTTTGAGATCCTGGAGCAGGCCGGCGTCGGGGTGAGCCCCGGGATCGACTTCGGAGAGAACGCGGAAGGCTACCTTCGTTTTTCCTATGCCAATTCCATCGAAAATATTAAAGCGGGCCTGGATCGACTCGAGGCCTTCCTCAAAAGGCGATAATCAACAATCCTTGTTCCTCTCTATGGTTTGGATTTTCTTGTCCGGGAACTGATGTATTTTCACCCATAGAGAGCTTTGAAAGGGGTGTGTATTATGGAGGTTCAATTTTTAAAAAGCGCTTTCAAGGAGAGCCAATACCCGCCCCCCGAGCTCCCGGAGATTGCCTTTGCCGGTCGATCCAATGTGGGCAAGTCGTCCCTTATCAATACGGTGGTCAATCGAAAGAAACTGGCCCGGACCAGCGCCACACCCGGGAGGACCCAGGCCATCAATTTTTTTCAATTGGGAAATGACATGCTCCTGGTGGATCTTCCCGGATATGGGTTTGCGCGCGTTCCGAACAAGGTTCGAAATGCGTGGCGAAACATGGTGGAGACCTACCTCTATAAACGGGAAACCCTCCGGGGAGTGATCGTGATCCTCGATATCCGGCGGGATCCGGCCGCCGGAGACATGGACCTGCTCCACTGGCTCCACCACTATGGCGTGCCACCCATTGTGGTCCTGACCAAGGCGGATAAGGTTTCCCGCCAGGAGGCACGAAAACGACACGGCATCATCACGAAAGTGCTTAAGGAGAAAGGGCTTTCCCAACAAGACGGGGCGATTCCTTACGAGGCGATCATGTTCTCCGCCAGGACCCGACTGGGCAGGGAAGAGGTTTTAAGCCGCATGAAAACCTTGGCCGATCTCAATCCGACGGCCCCACCTGAACAGCACAGTCTTTGATCAAGGCCTCTGCCCTGTGTTTGAGGCGTAGGGAAAAGGCATCTTTTTCGGCTATGGCCGCCTCCATCCGGTTCAGGAGATCGTAAAACAAATCCCATTCAGCCTTCTCCTGCATCACCCGGTTTTTTAGGAAACGGGCACCCTCGCCCATTTCCTTCATGAGCGGCGCCAACCGGCCGGCCGCCAGTCGCTGGATTTGAAGTGCTTCCTCTGAATCGGCGCTGTCTCCATATTGCCAGAGCTCACACAAATGAAAGGCCAGCCTCAGGGAAACCACAGTCAGCGGGATGTGGGACACAAAACATCCGGTAAAGGGATCCATCACCGCCTTGATATGAGACCCGGTTTGTGGAGGTAGCGAAGGCTGGGGTCCGGATCACTAAAAAGCGTGCTCAGCAAAAATGCTTGATCCTCGGCACGGCCGATGAAAGACGGCGTAAAAGGACGGTATGCGCGAAGACTTCGAATGAGCGCTGCACAGGTCCCGCCGGTCACATGAATCCGGTGGATGCAACTTTTCACACCGTCCAACCGGGGGGTGTCATAACGGGTCATCATCTCGGCATGAGTGGAGATGGCCTGAGGGAGGCGGCTGTAAAAAATCAATGATTCGCCACCGGGCATGCCATCCGGAACTGTCACATCGGGCGTAAACAGGCCATTTTCGATATCCTTCTCATTGACCAGCGCGCCGGCCATCAATCCGAGATCCACCGCCCTCCCCGATGTATCGACACCCTCGGCCCCCCAGAGCGGTGTAATAAAGTGTTCCAGGGCCGACCGGCCGGTTTCTTTTATGAGTGCGGTCTGATCAAAGACCTGATCCATATCGATCTTGAACGATGCCTTTACACCCGGATCGATGAGGACCTGCCAAATAGCGGAGAAGGCCTTGAGGAAGCTGTAGTGCCTGCCATACTCACCATCTACACCAAAAATATCCTCGAATGGACTTTCGCCGGATATGCCGAGCATTTGTTCGGCACCGGGAATCAGGACTTCCTCCACCATACGGCGGGTATCCGCCTCTGAAATAATAAACACCTTGAGATGGGGAAGCGGTTCGATCTCTGAATATACTTCCCGCAGGTATCGTGTGGCCACCTCTTGAAGTCCTTCGTGTGTCACGGATACGGACAGGATACAGATCAGCTTGTCATCGGCCCGCGCGCCCCCCCGCTCCTTTTCCACGCGCATGGCCGCGTTCAGGCCCCTCAGACCATAGATAGCCTCATTGTTTTCCGGCCTTGTACCGATTTGAATGGGATGGTCATACCAGTACTTCTGCGTTGTCCGGGCCGCCTGCCGGACCTGTTCGCAAATACCGGCTGAACATAGGCGTGTATCGATCTGATCGGGATCCGCCGGCAGCGTAATTAGAAGATTGGACATGAAAAGGACTTGCCTCGAAGGACGCTTGATGGGATCCGGATTGGGGGTTGTTATCTCAATTTTCCTTGCCGCACGTAGGTCTCTTATCCGTTTTTTCGGATCATTGATGCACCCGACGCCTTCCGGGAAAAAAACGTTCCAAAGCCTATCAATGCCATCGCGGGAGAGGCGATGATTCTGCCGGCACCAGGCTTCCGCCTCATACAGCGCCCTTTTAAGAGCAGGGGCTGAGCGGACCGCGACGCTCAATTCGCGAGAGACCCGATCCACTCCACCGAAATAGAACCGTGCGGTCGCCCCATGACCTCGATCCTGCGACATGATTTCAAGGTAGCGCCTCGCCTGCTCATGCATGGGATGGCCGGGGCCGCAGCAGAGAATCAAGAACGCGGCATTGATATTTGTCGCGATAGCCCGCTCATCGGATTGACCTGGATGAAACAGCTTGGCTGCGCTTACGCCCGAAGGTGATGTTCCATCCGAGGCACCCACCAGATGGTTGATAATGTTTTGAAAGCATGGGTTCATTATGCACTCACAAAATCAAGACAGCATGCCAAGAAAACTTTTTCCTTTCGAAGGCAGACAATCTCTCTCAGGGGAATGCTGAGATCGAGGCGGGATCAATGGAAAGGGAGAAAAGGGAGCATATGCTGCATCTATTCGGCTTTTCCAGAAGCGAAATCCCCAATAATGAACCTGCCCAAAAGACGGTTCTTGCCTGAGGCGATTCACAGTACAAAAGGAATCAACCACCACGTTCGCTTCTTATATTCGGCCCACTCAGGATAGCGGGACATGCTCGCCTCTTTCACCATCATGTTGACCGAGAACACTCCGCCCCATACCCAGAGCAGCACCACAAAGGGCAACCAGTGCCACACCATGAGCGCGAAGGAGAGATAGATCATCATCTCCCCCAAATAATTCGGATGACGGATGTATCGGTGCATCCCATCTGTAATCAAACCCCGCCGAATACGAAGGGTATAATATTTTTGAGCGTCGGCCGCTATCATGACGACACACCCGATCATGCAGAGGCTAATGCATAACGAAAACCATATCTCCTTGGGGAGCGGGTATTCGGGACAGGATGTACGAGAGATGAGGAGCCACCCAAAAACCCAGTACCAGATCAAGACGCTTAAGAAAGAATTAATGCCACCCCCAACGGTGATTTTCACCTGCCAGTTCGGATCGGGAAATGCGAGGTCCTTGATCAACCAGATGAGTCCATAGCTCCCATGGAGCGCCAGATATATCCATGCCGCCACCGTAAAATTTTGATAATACCAAATCAGAAAGCCTAAGAGAGGGAACGTGCCCACTTTCTGAAAGTTGATCACCCAGGCAAACTTCCAGGGCCGGGGTCCGCCCAAAAAGTCCTGTGACACGTATCGGTTTATTCGGCGCATCGTCATGGACCAAGTTGGAGGGACAATCGGCGGTCTCTGCGGTGTCATTATGTTGGTGCCTTCATTTGTTCTCAGAAAGAAGCGTCTATTTTTCATCAATGGTGCTTTTCTCATCGTGTATTCAACTTTATGTTGGTGGTCAAGGAAATTTTCAGCGCCGGACTCGGGTTTCCAAAAAATTCAATCACCGACTATTTTGGGTGACCTCACCGACATCAAAACCAAATCATGAGCAGAAGAGACACCACGCTTCTCATCTTGACATTGAGGATTCTTCTTCTTAAATTCTAAGATTAACAATAAAAAGCGTTAAAAGGATGTGTCTTAAAACCATCCCGCCGGCTGTTAACCACTATTTATGGGGAGGATAGATGATGAAACGCCATGTCTCAAAACTTGTCCTGTCGGGTTTTTTGGGGATACTCCTATTGGGGTGTGCAACCCAGAAAAAAGCCGTACCAACATTCAACGCGGTTGATCTCAATCCCATGCTTAGTGGGGGGGAGTATCTGCCAAAAGTAGACAACTTCGTGGTCATTTTCGACAAGTCAGGGTCCATGGGGGACATGTACAAAGGCCATAAGAAGTTGGACTATGCCAAGTGTACAGTCAATCGAATGAACCAGACCATTCCGAACTTGAAGCTCACCGGATCACTTCGGACATTCGGCCGTATCTCCGTTTTTTGCACGAAATTCACTCAAAACCTGTGGGGCCCGGCACCCTATATAAAATCAGATCTGGCAGCCGGATTGGAAAAGGTTGGATTTAGTGTGGGAGAAAGCCCATTGAATCAGGCCCTTGACGCGACAGCGGCAGACCTGAAGCCGGCACAGGGAGACATTGCCGTTATTATTTTCACAGACGCCGATAAAGAGACCATGAACTATGACGCCGTCCGTAAATCTGCTATGGCGCTGAAAAGCGCATATGGTTCAAGAATGTGTATATATACGGTCCAGATCGGCAACGATCCAGAAGGGAAGAAACTCCTTCAGGAGGTGGCAGATATAGGAAAATGTGGATTTTACACCAATGCCGATCAAATTTCTTCCAATAAAGACATGGCCGATTTTGTTCGAAAGGTAT
>JARRPY010000158.1:0-8712 GCA_037382425.1 Deltaproteobacteria bacterium | reverse complement strand
TTTCACCGGTTTCAGGATCGGTATAGAGCAGCCGATCAATGACTTTTTTGCCCTTTACGGTTTCGGATACAATTTCAGGAATGTCCTTGGGCGCTATTTGCAGGTAGCAAATCTCCTCAGGGTGAATGACCACGATCGGGCCCCTCTCACAAAACCCATGGCACCCGGTCTTTCGAATCTCCACCTCTTCGGATAGACCCTGTTTTTCAATCTCCTCCTCTATGCGCTTGGCGACGTTCTTGCTTCCGGACGCATGGCAAGCAGATCCCGAGCAGATGGTAATGCAAGGTTTATTCGGATCTCTATTAGACAAGATGCCCTGTCTGAATTCTTCCAGTTCAGCGGGGGAGTTTATTCGTGGCATAATGTTATCCTACTCATAGTTTTTTAAAACGCCTGCCGTTTCACCCGGCGACATCCGGCCGTGCGTTTCTCCATCGATTTCCATGACAGGGCCCAATGCACAGCAGCCAAGACAGTTCACCGTCTCCAGGCTGAATTTCAAATCCACATCCGTCTCGCCGGGCCTTATGCCCGTCGCTTCCTGCACTGTGTCGAGTACCCGCGGGGCCCCCCGAACATGACAGGCCGTCCCCATACAGATATGAATTTCGTGACGTCCTTTCGGTACGAGGCTGAAGGCCTTATAGAACGTAGCGATATGCAGTATCCTGGATAAGGGCACCTGTAATTTTTCGCTGATACGGTCCAAAACATTCTTGGGGAGCCAGTGATTCTCGCTCTGAACATCCAAGAGGACCTGGATCAGATAACTGGCTTCTCCGTGATGTTTATCGATAATTTGATCGACTCTTTCGTTGTCCATGATCCCGGTCTATTCTCCTTATTGCATCTAATCCGCTTCCCTCACTTTTATCTCATGCGAGTGCATAGCGCTTTTCGCTTTCATCATACCTGACGAATCCCTGTCTCGATGACCGGCTCATGTATCGCGACACTTCAGAAGGATTCAGGCCCAACATCTCTGAGAGTTCCCCGGTTGAACGGGGGCGTTCTTTAAGACTCGATATGATCTGGCTGATGGCCAATTGCTCGCCGATGAGTTCATCAAATAACCGGTCAAACGTGTCACTGGAGAAAAAAGACTCATAAGCTTCTTTGGATTTGACCGGGACTCTCAGCCGCTCCCTTTCCACCAGTTTGATGTAAGGAACCATTTTCCTGGCGGCTTCGAGTCTAAACTTCAATTCACCTTCATCTATGTCCTCACCCGCTCCCAGCGGGCCCAAGCCCTTCACCTCCTGGGTAAAATCATTCGTCGCTTCGGCCAAAAGACCGCCGTCGGCGCCGGACATAAATTGGATCCGCAGTCTTTTCGGGTTCAGGCCGATTCGCCCCATTATTTTCTTGCAGATCTGCACAACGGCGAATGCATCATAGTTTCCATGGGTGACATAGTTGCATTCGTCCAACCGGCACCCCCCGATAAACACGCCGTCCTGTCCGTTTGAAAAGGCCCTTAGAATAAATTCAAGGTCCACTCTGCCTGAACACATGACACGGATCAGTCGCATCTCGTCTGTATATTGCAGTCTGGAAACTCCAGCCAGGTCAGCAGCCCCGTAGGCTCACCAGTGGCATACGAAGCCCAGGATCTTGGGTTTAAATTCACGACCTGCTGCACTCATTCCCTGTCACCTCCCCTTGTTCATACGTCCGGCATTACCGGCAACAGATGTTAGACATCTCCAACGGCCATATCCATCTGTTCGATAATCTCTTCGTCCATTATGGCCGCATCAATCTGGCTGTAGAGTTCTTCATCGGTGAAATGCTTCAGGACGATGGCATTCGTGGGACATTTTGCGTTGCAGAGTCCATCGCCTTTGCACAACACCGGGTTCACCCAGGCCTTTTTGCCTTTGGGGGTCTCCCGAAACTCGATGGCCCCATAGGAACACGCCGTAATGCATGCCCCGCACGATACACAATCAAGTTCATTGACCTCGCAAATCGAACCTGAAGCCACCACCGTATCTTTTGAAAGAAGCGTCAAGACCCGGCCGGCAGCCCCATATGCCTGATTGATGGACTCTTTGATGTGCTTTGGATAGTGCGCCGTCCCACAGAGGAATACACCGTCTGCAGCAAATTCAACGGGTCTCAACTTGACATGCGCCTCTTTGAAAAACTCATAGCGGATGAACTTGACATCCTTCTCGGATGCTTCTCGATAATAATCTTCACTGAACCCATAGGTCCTCATATCCCTGAAGAGAATGTATATCTCCATATCGGGATTTATCTTTTTCAGGTTGAGAGCGTTCTTGATGGCGTGTGTGCAGCATACCCTGCTGCAGTAATTTCGGTCCTCATTTCTACACCCGACGCATTGAATCATGACCACGGTCTGTGCATTCATGACCTTTTCGTCTTGGCCGGCAATTCCTTCCCCCAGCTCAACATGCGTGACCACCTTGTCATCTTCACCGTAGAGATATTCGGTCGGCGTGTATACATCGGCTCCGATGGCGATGACCGACGCCCCGTGTTTGATCTGTTTGGTGCGGCCTTCGGTTTCTACCGTGGTAACAAAATTTCCCACATAGCCGGAAACGTCTTCTATGGAGGCATCGTGGGACACGTGAATTAAGGGATGCGTGTAAACATCGTTGATCAAATCCTTTAAATAAGCCTGCACATCCACCCCTTCGAGGGTGGTGTGAAGACGCCGTGCCATCCCCCCGAGTTCTTTTTCCTTTTCCACAAGGTATACATCATGGCCCTGCTTGGCGATGGAAAGCGCACAGGTCATGCCTGCAACCCCACCGCCCACCACCAGGGCGGCATTGTCTACCGGCAAATCAAATTCCTGTAGGGGCTCCAAATAGCACGCCCGTGCCACCGACATCCGAACGATATCCCGAGCCTTCTTGGTGGCCTCTTCCTTCTGCCTGCTGTGAACCCAGGAGCAGTGCTCTCGAATGTTGGCCATTTCACAGTAATACTGGTTCAGCCCCGCTTCTCGAAGGGTGTCCCGAAACAATGGTTCAAGGGTTCTGGGCGAGCAGGCCGCGATCACCACCCGGTTGAAGCCTTTCTCCTTTGCCAGATCCGTTATTTCCTGAGCCGAATTGGTCGCGCACGAAAACAACTGCTCCTGCGCATAAACCACGTTGGGAAGGGTCTTGGCATATTCGACAGTGGCCGGGACATCCACCACGCTGCCGATGTTGGCCCCGCAGTGGCAAACGAATACCCCAATCTTCGGCTCTTCCTGAGAAACATCGCGCTCAGGCGGGTATACCCGCTCCTTGGCCAGTTTATCCCGTCTGTAGTCTAAGAATTCCCCGCACTGGGCTCCGGCCCCGCTGGCGGTAAATACCGACTCGGGGATGTCTGTGGGACCCTGGAATGCGCCGCTGACATAGACACCGGGTCTGCTGGTTTGGATGGGATTGGTATGGCTTGACTCGCAGAAACCGTAGGCGTTGATCTTGATGCCGAACTTTTCTGCCAGCTCTTCATGCGTCACCGGCGGGTTCAAGCCGACGGAGAGGACCACCATATCGAATGCGTCTTCTTTTACGCCTTCGTCTGCGGTCACGTATTTAACAAAGACACTCTTGGTCTCTGGATCCTCCCTCGTGACGGACGCATAACTCCTGATAAACTGAACGCCCGGCAGCGCCTCGGCTCTCTGATAATATCGTTCGAAATCCTTTCCGAATGATCGGATGTCATTGTGAAATACGGTGCACTCTGCTTCCGGGGCGTGATCTTTGGTCAAAATCACCTGTTTCTGCGTGTAGGTGCAGCACACGCCTGAACAGTAGCTGTTATCGCCGGGCGTTACCCTCCTGGAACCGACGCATTGAATCCACGCGAGTTTTTTTGGATGCTTTTTGTCGGAGGCACGGAGCACCCGGCCTTCATACGGGCCGGTAGACGACAACAGCCGTTCATAATCCATGCTGGTGACCACGTTTTCAAATTTTCCGTAGCCGTATGCATCCTTCACGCTGGGATCATAGGGTTCGATACCGGAAGAGAGGATAATGGCGCCCACGTTGACTTTCAGCTTCTCCGGCTTCTGCTCCAGATCGATGGCCCCGTTCTGACATACGCCCTCACAGATCCGGCATTTCTTCTCTTTCAGATAAATACAGCTTTCATCAATGTAGGCCACAAGGGGAATGGCCTGAGAGAAATAGACGTGGACAGCCTTGTTCTGGGATATCTCCTGATTGAATGGATCCGGATATTCCACCGGGCAGTATCCCACGCAGGTGGTACACCCCGTACATTTGTCCTCAATGATGTATCTGGGTTTTTTGATCAGGCTGACCTGAAAATCGCCTGCTTCTCCCTCTACACGGTCCACTTCGGTATACGTCAGGACCTCGATGTTTGGATGCCGGCCGACCTCGACCAGTTTCGGCGAGAGGATTCACATGGAGCAGTCGTTGGTGGGAAAGGTCTTGTCCAACTGGGCCATGTGACCCCCAATGCTCGGCGCTTCCTCAACCAAATAGACCTTGAACCCTGCCGTGGCGAGATCAAGAGAAGCCTGAATACCACTGACGCCTCCCCCGACGACCATCACATCCCCAAACTCGCTGTCGGTAAACCCGTTACAAAGCTGTTCGATCCGTTCCTTTTCCACTGTGGTATATCCTTATCCGGTATCTAAGGTTTCTTAAATGACTTCCTGAAGGATTTCCGTGACATCCTTGATCTCGATCTGCTCATCCACCCCCATGGTGACCCGGCTGTCTTCGAACATGGTGATACAGTAGGGGCAGCAGGTCACCAACAATTCGGCCCCAAGATCCATGGCCTGCTGTATCCGGATGTCTCCGAACCGCTCGCCTTTTTGGGTTTCCATCCATACCCGACCGCCGCCCCCGCCGCAACAGAGGCTATCGATCCGACAGTCGGGCATTTCACTCAATTCCAAGCCCGGAACGTTCTCCAAGAGCGCCCGCGGTTCATCAAAAATGCCGTTATGACGGCCGAGATAGCAAGGATCATGATACGTGATTTTCTTTTCATAAGGCGTTTTGAACTCGAGTCTCCCCTCATTCATGAGTTGATATAAATATTGGGTGATATGAACCACATCGAAGTTCACCATGAATTGGGGATATTCATTCTTGAAGGTATGATAGCAATGTGGAGAAGAGACCAGGATGTTCTTTACCCCATGATCGATGAATGTCTTGATGTTTTCCTTTGCCAGACGCCGAAACAGTTCTTCATCACCGGTTTTGCGGATGCTTTCTCCGCAACAGTTTTCTTCTTCGCCCAGAATGCCGAAATCCACTCCGGCAGCATTCAGAATATTGGCGGTGGCCACAGCCACCTTTTTAAGTCGGGGATCATAGCTGGGATAGCACCCGGGGAAATATAAGATGTCCATCTCCTCGGTGAACGTCTTCACGGATTGCCCCTTGGCCCATTCTCCCCTTTTCTTCCGCTCTTCGCCTAAGGGGGTCCCTTCACCGGTGAGGCTCCCACCGGCCGCACGGATCGGTTTGACGGAGTTGGGGAAAACACCATATTCCGTGGCCACCCGCCGCAGCGCCACCCCCGACTCAATCTGCTGCACGTCCCTTGGACAATGCTGAGGGCACCGACCGCATGTGGTGCACAGCCACATCTCTTCTTCTTCTATCTCCGTAAAACCAAAGGTTGCCTGACGGACCAGCTTGCGCATGCTGAAGTTCCTGACCCGGTTCCATGGGCACACCGTGTCACACAGACCGCACTGGAAGCATCGCTTAAAGGCATCGCCACCACTCTCTTTGATGACATCGACGATTTCTTTGTAATCGGCTACACTCTCCACTGTCTTTTAAACCCTCTTATTCCATTTTCGACTGATGCAGTTATTCCTTCTTTGCCATGGACATCCGGGAAACGGTCTCCATGATCTTGTCCAAGCCATACTGTTTTGCCAATGCCTCCAATCCGATTTCCATATCCTCGGGGCTTTCTTCTTCTTCCACTTCCTCCTCCCGTTCCTCGTATGTCAACGCATCCGTAAGGCACCACTTGACACACAGGGGCTCATCTTCACCTTCACACATGTCACATTTCAACGGAAGGCCGGAATCGGGCTCTTTAAACTCATCTCTCGACGGACAGGAGGCCCTGCAAAAGGCACACTCTTCATATTCTTTTCCGTCAATGACATACTTGTCTCTGCCCGCGCATTCTGCCGCGGTGTACTCTCCCGCATAGACGGGAATATATATGTCCTTGAGTGGATGCCGAATGACCCGGATTCGGGACCTGGCCGGATTATTGCTGCCATATTTGGGCTCGGCGTGAAAAGCGGAGCAAATGACTTCACAGGCCCGGCAGCCGTTACATTCATCTGCATTCACCTTAATGGTCTTGACGATTTTCTTTTTCTTCTCAGCCATGGCTACACCTCCTCCCCATTTTTCGCCGGGGTATCTTCGGCAGGTGCGCCCCTGTCATCTGAGTAAACCCCTCGTTTCTCAAATTCTTCATACACATAATCCAGGTCCAGTTCATGAAGCGATTCTTTTGTCGGAATCCCCTGCTCGTTCCAGCCCTTGAATTGGTAGTAGGTGTCCAGGAGTTCCTTTTCAAGTTCTGGAAACCGTTTCTTCCAGTGGTTTTCGGGTGGTTTGTCATCTTCTCGCCGCATGCCCCGCCGGATGTTGTTGGCCCGGACCAAGGTCCGGTACCGCTTGACAGCCCGAGTCAACGTCTCCTCGTCCATATCAATGCCCGCACCTGCGGATATGAACATTGGGTAATTGTGTATATGATAGGGCGGTTTCAGGGGAAATGATGAGAGGCCAGCACACATGCCAAGGGCGTCGTCGATGTAGTGCATCTTCTCCTGCCAGTCCACGATGTCGCAGCACATCTGCGGGGTGGGATAATAGGGGATGGAATTCTCCCCCCGGGGTTCCCAGTCCAGGAAATACTGCTTGAACTTTTCATCAGGAACCTGAAACCAGTCTTTCACAAAGGCTTCTCGATGCTCTCTTTTCGGGTAGGGGGCCTGGGGAAACTGCCCTTCGATCTGGGTGATGTTGATCTTCTCTCCCGTGGAATACATGAGGAAATAGATAGGATTCAGCATGGAGAGCTTGAGGGGAAGCTGTTCATGTTTGTTGATCGTGTTGTGCGCATAGGCCTCCGCCCCGTTTCCGATCTTTTTGGCGGCCCAGTAAGTCCCATCGGCTAAGACATCGCCGATCCCCTCCCGACGGACAATCCTGTCTAACAACCAGTAAAAACGCCCTTCGGTATCGTCCGGCATTCCTGGAAAATCATCCTCTGTGAGGATTCCGTTCTCTAACAACTCCAGGGCAAAGGCCATCACCTGAGGAGTGGAGAACCCGTCCACACCATACTCGGTGGCAATCTGAGCAATCTTCAGGCCGAATTCCAGGTCAGAGAAGGCCGCCATGGTATAGGTCAGTTTGGTGAAGCATTTCATCATGTAGGTGGGCTGTCCGAGAGGCGTCATGGTCGCCCCGCATTTCATGGGGCAGTTGTAGCAGCTAATAAGACGCGTCTGCATGTCCTCCATGGTCTTCTTCCACTCATTTGCGATGTCCTCGTTCCAGAATTCCTTTCTGCGGACACGGGAATTTCCCCACATGAAATTCTCCGTGTGCCACTTCTCGTCGTGGACTTTCATCTCCTGTGGTGAACCGAGGCCCTGCAGGATGGTCATGACCCCGGGGATGGGATGCTCGTTTCGCCACTTGATATATTCCAGAACCTCGTTGCACAGGGCTAGGTATTCATCGGGGCGAGCCACGTTGATGTCCTTTGTCCCCCGAACAGCGATCGCCTTGACATTTTTGTCGCCCATCACAGCACCGAGGCCCTGCCGGCTGGCACTGGATCTTCCCTGCTCAATGGAGGCAAAAAAGACCCGGTTTTCTCCGGCCAAGCCGATGGCGGCCACCTGGGCTTTGGGTTCGTTTAGCTCCTCCCGGATGAGTTCCTGGGTTTCCACCGCCCCTTTTCCCTGCAAGTGAGACGCATCGCGGATCTCCACCTTGTCGTTATGAATCCACAAGTAGACCAGATCCGACGATTTGCCGCTCAGGATGACCTTATCATAACCGGCGTACTTTAACTCCGGCGCCCAAAATCCCCCCATCATGGAAAATGCCATCAACTCTGTCTGAGGAGAAATCGTCGTTACAATGGTGCGATTGCACCCGGTGGCCGGGGTACCACATAAGAGCCCTGCACTGAATATGAGCAGGTTTTCAGGAGAAAAAGGCTCGACCTCCGGCGGAACCCTGTCCCACATAATCTTGGCGTTCGTACCCAGGCCGCCCAGATAAAGCTCGGTCTCTTTCGGGTCCGTTGCCACCCGTTCAATGTTTCCCCGGGTCAAATCCACTTCCAAATTAAACCCCGTTTCTGCGTACCTCATCTTATTCCCCTTTTAAATTAACCACTTGCCTGCCGCGACACTCGGTTTCAATAAAAACGGGTGATCAAAAATCCAGTTCTTTTCTCAGATTGATAAAATGGCTCCGATCGAAGCCCAATGTCTTGAAAAAAGAGAGGAGATCTACGGAATCCCATCGAACCGACGTATATATGGATCGGACGCATTTGTCCTTGTATACGGCCAGGATTTCTTCGGCAAGCCGTTTCCCGATTCCTTGACCCATGAACTTGGGATGTACCCCGAGCGTGGCGATCCAGGCACTCTTTTCCAGACCAAATCCACCGAAC
>JARRPY010000157.1:0-8721 GCA_037382425.1 Deltaproteobacteria bacterium | reverse complement strand
GTTTATTATGGTGAGAACGAAGAGAATCTGAAAACGGGCAATTTCGTGGAAGCCCTTCAGGGTTTGAAAAAGAGGGTTGGTTCCGACCTGGATCTGCCCCCCGCCCTCGGCGTCATTTCGAGGCTGCCCACCTGTGTCATTGAATAGTTCCTCAGTCCTTCCTTGAAACGGCGCCTTTCCTTTGGGTTTTTTGTGTCGCCAAAAAGTGGAGATACACTTTTCCCGAGCCGCCGCGTTGCCGCAAAGATCTTACTTCACGACACCCGCCATCAGTCTCATTCCTGCATGTGCTTAGGCAACTTCAATGAAGGGGTTATTCGAAATCCACCGAGAAAAAACTTGACGGGGTGCGGTCTCCATGTTTTATAGTCCCGCCATCATTGCCTGTGTGCGGAGACCGTTGAGGCATATCCCTTTTTATCCAACGCCCTAGATACGGGAAGACCCATGACCCAGTGGCAGGACAAACGGCTGGCCTGGTTGGCCCTGTACTTAATCCCAGGTCTGGGAAACGGGACCATGAGGCGTCTGATCAGACGGTTTCAAACACCCGAAGGGGTATTTGAGGCGGACCTCGACACATTACTGGCCGTGGATGGGATGCGGGAGGGTGTGGCCGAGAAGATCGTGACCCGTTCACTTCTTCCCGAGGCAGAGCAGGAACTGAAACAGGCGGAGGCGTGTGGCGCTCGCCTACTGGTTTACGCTGATCCCTCCTACCCCGGGCTTTTAAAGAACATCCACCATCCGCCGATGGTTTTGTATGTAAAGGGAAACGACATCCCCCAAGACAAGACGTTTGTGGGAATCGTAGGGTCGAGGAATCCAACCCATTATGGGCTCAAGGCAGCGGATATGCTTGGCGCCGGACTTGCCAAGAACGGGGTCGGCGTGGTGAGCGGCCTGGCCAGGGGGATCGATTCGGCTGCACACATAGGCTGTTTAAGAGGGGATGGGTTTACCGTGGCCGTAATCGGCACGGGGATTGATCGGGTGTATCCCGCTTCAAATCAAGCCCTTTTTGAGCAGGTGGCGGCGCGGGGAGCCATTATTTCCGAATTCCCCACGGGAACGCCTCCTGAGCCGAGGAATTTCCCCATACGAAACCGCATCATCAGCGGCTTGAGCCATGGCGTCGCCGTGGTGGAGGCCACTTTGAGGAGCGGCTCTCTGATTACCGCTTCGCTGGCATTGGACCAAAACCGGGAGGTGTTTGCCGTTCCCGGCAGTATCGATTCCTTCAAGAGCAGGGGGACCCATTATCTGATCAAGCAAGGCGCGAAGCTCATTGAGAATGCCGACGACATCGTAAGCGAGCTGGGGATGCGGCGGGAAGGGTTTGATCGCCCCGGGGACAGATCGGCCGCCGCTGTCTCAATCGAGGAAATGGACCCCGTCGAAAGAAAGATTTATGAACTGATCGGCCCTTATCCGGTTCATGTGGATCATATTGCCAGGGTGGGAGAACTGGATCCGGGCGAGGTTTCCAGTGTATTGATGAACATGGAGTTAAAGGGGATGGTGAAGCAACTCCCGGGAAAGCGATTCGTCCGATGAGGGCATCGAGTCCTTTGGCGTGTTCGCGAAACCCAACATAACGAAACAGCGGAAATTTAAGAGAGATGACCAAGAAACTACTTGTGATCGAATCCCCGGCCAAGGCCAGAACCATAAAAAAATACCTGGGTCCTGACTTCAAAATCATGGCCTCGGTGGGACATGTCAAAGATCTTCCCGTGAATAAATTGGGGGTCGACGTCGAAAAGGGGTTTACGCCTCATTATGTGACCATTAAGGGGAAGGGGAGAGTCCTCAAGGATTTGAAATCGGCAGCCAAAGGTGTGGACGGCATCTATCTGGGACCGGATCCTGATCGGGAGGGAGAGGCCATCGCCTGGCATATTGCCCATGAATTGGAGGGAAATGATAACCATCAGAAAATATACAGGGTCTTATTCAATGAATTAACCGCTCGGGCCATTCGGGAGGCCATGGCCTCGCCCCAGTCCTTGGACCGAAATAAATTTGAGGCGCAACAGGCCAGGCGGGTGCTGGATCGGTTGGTGGGCTATCAGCTCTCTCCCCTGCTCTGGACCCGGGTGAAGCGGGGCTTGAGTGCCGGGCGGGTCCAGTCGGTGGCGGTCAAGATGATCTGCTCGAACTCGTTTCTCAACTGAAAGACGCCGTTTTCAAGGTCGTTAAGCTGGTCAAGAAACAGACCAAGAAACATCCCGCCCCCCCGTTCACCACCAGCCTCCTCCAGCAGGAGGCCTTCAAAAGACTCCGGTTTTCGGCCAAAAAGACCATGAGCATCGCCCAGGGATTGTATGAGGGGGTTGATCTGGGGTCGAGGGGCGTGGTGGGACTGATCACCTACATGAGAACCGACTCCTTCAGACTATCCAATGATGCCATCTCCGAGGCCAGGGCCTACATCGGGGACACATTTGGAACGGATTACCTCCCTAATAAGCCGAGGCGATTTAAGAGCCGTAAGGGTGCCCAGGAGGCCCACGAGGCCATACGTCCCACTGCCCCTGATCTGAATCCCGAGTCCATCGCTTCGTTTTTGACCAAAGATCAGTTGGCCCTCTACGATTTGATCTGGCGGCGATTTACCGCCTCTCAGATGGCGCCGGCACTCCTGGACCAGACCCAGGCGGACATCGAGGCCAAAGAAGCCATTTTCAGGGCATCCGGTTCGGTGGTTGTCTTTAACGGCTTTACCCTCTTGTATGAGAATGACGCCGGCAATTCGGGGGCAGGCAAAGAGAAAGCCGCGCAACTCCCTCCCCTGAAAGAGGGAGAGGTGCTCCGTCTGTTGAAACTCGAACCGGCTCAGCACTTTACGCAGCCACCACCCCGTTTCACGGAAGCCACCCTCATCAAGGCCCTGGAGGAAAACGGGATCGGGCGACCCTCCACCTATGCGGCCATTCTGGCCAATATCAGTGGTAAAGAGTATGTCTCCATCGAGAAGAGGCGATTTATTCCCACGGAACTCGGTTTCCTGGTCACCGATCTGTTAACCGCCAACTTTCCCGATGTCCTGAATACGGCATTCACCGCCCAGATGGAAAATGAGTTGGATAAGGTGGAACAGGGGGAGTTGAAATGGACGGATGTCCTAAAAGAATTTTATGAGGCTTTTGAGCGGGACTTGAAACGGGCCCAAGAGAAGATGAAGGGAGAACTCCCTGCCGGGATCCCTTGTCCGGAATGTAAAAGGCCCATGGCGATCAAGTCCGGAAAGAACGGCATCTTCCTGGCCTGTACCGGATACCCCGAGTGTACCTATACCGCCAACTTCACCCGGGATGAGAAAGGGTCCATCGTGATCGAGCCGCCCGCCGACACGGGAGAGGAAAAGGGCACCTGTGAGAAGTGTGGTCGGCCCATGGTGATGAAGAACGGGAAATACGGATCTTTCATCGCCTGTTCAGGATACCCCGAATGCAAGAATATCTGGACCCCGGAGCCGGTGGATACGGGCGTCCCCTGTCCTGAGGCGGGATGTGACGGCAGACTGGTGGAGCGGCGATCCAAAAAGGGTCGGACGTTCTACGGGTGCAGCAAGTACCCGAGCTGTCGTTTTGCCACCTGGGACCCCCCTTATGATGATGTTTGCCCGGAGTGCCATACAAAGGTGCTGAGTATAAAAGAACGAAAAGGGTCGCCCCTCCTCCTTGTGTGCAGGAAAAAGGGGTGTGGGTTCAAAAAGCCGTTGCTCGCCGATTGATTGAAGCTGTTTGCTCTTAGGTATTGGCTGTTAGAAAAAAACACAAATAAAACAAAGTGTTAAGCAAAAGGCCAATTGCTAAATGCCAATCGCTCCATCCAGATACGTGTATTTTTGGATGGGCACAGGTTAACGTTTCCTGCGCCGCTCTTTTCGAACCGCTTCTTTCCATCCTTTTGGTTTTTTTCCTTTACCCTTTTTGCCGCTCCTCGCACGATCCGGGTCCCGACGGGCATCCAGGACAAAAGTGCCCGGCGTGGGGGGCGCAATGACCTTTTCCGCCGTCTCTTTCTTTTTGGATTGAGCCTTTCGCTCCTCGAGTATTTCCCTGGGGGGCTGGGGTCCGGCGATGAAGCGGGGGGAAATATGGTCACACAGGAATAGATCCCCGAAGGGAAAAAACAACATGCCCTGTTGTTGCGCGTATTGGGCCCGGATCTCCAGAACCACGGGATCCGGATCCTTGCGATGCCCCATGCGCCGGGCCATTTCTCTTTGTGGGGTAAGGACGACGTGAGCGTTCGAAGGAGGTCTCAAGCCTTTTTCCATGACCGGCGCATGCGCCTTACGGCGGACCGGGGTAAACAGGGTCTTGGGAAGGGATTCCGCAGGGACGTTTAGGTCCATTTCCCACACCCGATCCATGGCGCGGATCCGTTTTTCTTCCGCCTGAAACAGCCGCCTCTCCTCCCCCAGGAGGACCTCATTGAGGTGGGATTGCCGCACGAACCGCCATTCCTCCTCTTCATGAAAGGCCTTGAGGAGGTCCTTGTAAGCAATAAATCCATCCCTATCAGGCACCAGGCCGAATTCGTCCGGCCGGTGGGCGAGGATGTAGACCATGAGGCGACAGAGGTCTTTGGTTTTCATATCTTTTCGCTTCTTGCCCAGGGTAAAACTCCTTAAGCGGTGCTTTTCATCCAGTATACCCACCTCCGCGGTCCTGTCAAACGAGTTGAAGCGCTCACCTATCATCCTCATTTTCCTTGACAATGAAATGAAAATGATATTAATGGTCGTTCATTAACTTTTGTTCGAAGAAAAGAAATGCAGAGACTCGAATTGAGGGCGTAATCGGTTCATTTCTTAAAATGGGATCATTGTCAGGTATGAGTGCAAAATGCGGTGTTCAGAAGGCAAAAATGCTGAGTGTTGCGAGAAAGCTGTTTTGGGAGAAAGGGTATAATGCAACCAGCATGAGAGATATTGCCAGCGCCTATGGGTGCAGACCTGCGAATATCTACAATTTTTTTCAAAGCAAGGAAGAAATCCTCTTCGAAGTACTCAAGGAAGAGATGGAGGAAATCATAGCGCCTATTCGCTACCTTAAAGAAGATAAGGAAATGTCCCCCTTGGCGCAATTCCGGCATATCATAAAATGGCACTTGAAGATTACATTAAGCCACAGACGTTCTGCGGGCTTACTTTTTGATACGGCTTTAGACCATCTGTCTCCTGAAAAACATCACCTGATTATTGAGTATAGAGACCTCTATGACGGCGTGCTCAGAAAGGTTCTGCAACGATGTATTGATGCTGGTTACTTTCGAAAGATAGACGTGAAGTTGGCCGGCTTTATGATTGCCTCCATGATCACCCGGAGCCGGATCTGGTTCCACCCAGGGAAAGGGGTAAATATCGACCAACTATCTGAATTTATTTTTGATTTCGCCTACAGAGGGCTTTTGGGTGAACCTGAACCGTCTTCTCAAAGTGAAAAGAACGAGGGAAGGTAGCCATACGCCAGAATGACTGCCGTAACATCTTTTGAAAAAGGGCCATAAGGGTAGTGCTCATGAAACCGTTTGAGGCAGGAGTTGTGCCCGCCTTTCACGCGTGAGATAGATTGATTTTATTTTAACACAAGGGGCAGCGCATTTGTATGGGTTTTCTGAAATCTCATTTGAAAATGCCAGCGAGCGCATTCTCCGCTGTTTGCGGCGGGGTTAGCGAGCGAACTTGAAATTGGCAAAAAGTCCTTACATTTGGGAAGTTCCCTGCAGCTTGCTGCAGGATTCTTCAATTTTCTTGATTGATAAAGGAGGAACGAAATCGTGGAAGATGTGGTGATCGTGAGTGCATGCAGGACGGCCATTGGAAGACACGGTGGGGCGTTGAGAAATCTGAGCGCTCTGGACTTAACCATTCCCGTTATGCGGGAGTTGACGAGACGGGCTGATGTGGAACCGGGACTGATAGAGGACGTCATCTGGGGATGCAACTATCAAAAAACCTACCTTGAAAACAACCTGGCCCGAGTAGCTGCGGTAAAGTCGGGTATGCCCGTTTCCGTACCGGGGATTACGGTGCATCGCAATTGTACTTCTTCCATGTCTGCGGTGCAAATGGGATATTACCAGATTCGGTGCAAAGAGGCGGATGTGATTCTGGCCGGCGGAACGGACAGCATGAGCAACGCCTCCTATACGGTCGAAAAGATGCGGTGGGGGTCGAGACTCGGACATGTGGAGATGCGGGATTCCATGTGGGATTCCCTGACCAACTTAGGTGTGGGGCCGGCCATGGGAATGACGGCTGAGAACCTGGCCGAGAAATACGGCGTCACACGTCAGGAACAGGACGCGTTTTCCCTGCTGAGCCACGAGCGCGCCATCCGTGCCATTGACGAAGGGCGATTTAAGGAGGAAATCCTGCCACTGGAAGTAAAGGAAAGGAAGAAGATCATCATGTTTGATACGGATGAGCACCCCCGGCGGGATGCCACTCTCGAAGCCCTATCTTCATTGAAGCCTGTATTTAAAAAAGACGGAACCGTCACGGCAGGGAATGCCTCTGGCATCAATGACGGGGCCTCGGGTGTATTGCTCATGTCGGGAAAAAGGGCAGCAGAGCTAAACCTTTCCGTCATGGCCAGGATCGTATCCACAGCCACTGTGGGCGTGGATCCGGACATCATGGGAATCGGGCCGGTCTATGCTACTGAAAAGGCGCTCAAAAAAGCCGGATTGACGCTGGAACAGGTGGAATTGGTCGAGATCAACGAGGCCTTTGCCGCCCAGTATCTGGCCTGTGAAAAGGCCATGGGGCTTAATCGGGACATCACCAATGTCAACGGTAGCGGCATCGCGCTGGGTCATCCTGTCGGCTGTACGGGAACCCGAATCATGACCACGCTCCTCTATGAGATGGAAAGACGGGATGTTAAGAAAGGATTGGCAACGCTTTGCGCAGGCGGGGGGATGGGAACGGCGGTGATCCTGGAGCGGCCGTAGGTGCCTGAACTCCGCTTGACACCCCATAAGGAAAGGACTACCGATATCGATATGAACTTCTGAAGGAATTTTAAGTTCTGTTGATCAGTGGGATGGGAAGCTTTAAAATGTAAGGAACCGGAAAGATCCCCGCTTTAACATTTTCAAACCCGGTGGAACCCATAGGAGGAACACCATATGCCGATGATGACAGCGAAAGAATATGAGGAAAGCCTGAGGAAGTTAAACCTGAAGGTCTACATGTTCGGTGAGCGGATCGGTAACGTCGTGGACAACCCCATCATTCGACCCTCCATGAATGCGGTGGCAAAGACCTACGAACTGGCCCATTCGCCGGAACATGAAGACCTGATGACGGCCGTGTCCCATGTCACGGGGAAGAAGATCAACCGGTTTACCCACATCCACCAAAATGTCACCGACCTGGTCAAGAAGAGCAAGATGGGGCGGTTGCTGGGCCGAGAAACCGGGTGCTGCTTTCAACGATGCGTGGGCATGGACGCCCTGAATGCCCTTTCCATCGTCACCTACAACATCGACCAGAAGCACGGCACGTCATATTATCCGCGTTTCTTAAACTATCTGGAATACGTAGAGGAAAATGACCTGACCGTGGACGGTGCCATGACAGACCCCAAGGGCCATAGGGGCCTCCCGCCCCACCAACAGCCGGATCCGGATGCCTTCCTGCGCGTCATCGAGGAGAGGGAGGACGGGATTGTCGTTCGCGGGGCCAAGGCCCATCAGACCGGGGCCGTGAATTCCCATGAGATCCTGATCATGCCGACCCTGTCCATGCGGGAGGAAGACGCCGATTATGCCGTCTCCTTTGCCCTGCCGAGCGACGCGGAGGGGATTGCCTATATCATGGGCCGCCAGTCCTGCGATACGCGCAAGCTGGAAGGGGGCAGCCTGGATCAGGGGAATGTGCGGTTTGGCGGGCACGAGGCCCTGGTGGTTTTCGAAGACGTATTCGTTCCCTGGGAACGTGTTTTCATGTACAAGGAATATGATTTTGCCGGTCAGTTGGTTGAAATATTTGCGGCCTATCACCGGCAGAGTTATGCCTGCAAGGTGGGCGTGGGCGATGTCCTGGTGGGGGCGGCCCAGACCGCCGCGGAATACAACGGCGCCGAGAAGGCCTCCCACATTCGGGACAAGATCGTGGAAATGAACCACCTCAATGAGACCTTATATTGCGGCTGTATCGCCTGCGCCTCAGAGGGCCACAAAGAACCCAGCGGCACCTATTGCGTCAACATCCTTCTGGCCAATGTGCACAAACATAATGTCACCCGCTTTCCCTATGACATCGCCCGGCTGGCCCAGGATATCGCCGGCGGGCTCATGGTCACCCTGCCCTCTGAAAAAGACCTCAAATCACCGGAAACCGCCCAATGGATCCAAAAATACTTCAAGGCCAACCCGGAGGTGCCCACAGAGCACCGCATGCGCATCCTTCGTCTGATCGAGAATCTCACCCTGGGGACGGCCGCCGTGGGCTATCTGACCGAATCCATGCACGGCGCCGGATCGCCCCAGGCCCAGCGAATCATGATCTCCCGACGGGTGAACCTGAAGGAGAAACAAAAGGCCGCCAAGAAGCTCTGCGGGATTGTGCAATAAAGGGAGTGAAGATGGCCTGTCACGATCACATATTTTGGATCCATTGGGCGGTTTCCGGTGATTTGAGGTCTTTTTCAGAGGGCAGGGTGACCATGAGCCCGCCGGCGATATCCTGGGCCAGCC
>JARRPY010000156.1:0-6567 GCA_037382425.1 Deltaproteobacteria bacterium | reverse complement strand
CATCGGATACATTGGACACCCATAGGCGAGAAAACCACGAAAATGAGGGCATTGAGATGAAACGCTCCGGGAAAATCCATGTCGGCACATCGGGGTGGCATTATGAACACTGGAAGGGTCCTTTTTATCCCGATGATTGCCCGAAGAAGGACTTCCTCTTAATATATGTGAAACACTTTCAAACCACTGAAATCAACAACACGTTCTATCAACTCCCCAAGAAGAAGACCCTGTCGGCATGGGAAAGGCAGGTTCCCGACGATTTCATCTTCAGCGTCAAGGCCAGCCGATATATCACCCACATGAAAAAGCTGAAAGACGGAGACAGAACGGTTCCCCCGCTGCTCCAGGGGATCGGCGCCATCGGAAGTAAACTGGGTCCGATTCTATTTCAGCTCCCGCCCAGATGGAAATGCAATCCGTCCCGGCTGGAAGCCTTCTTAAGAGGACTCCCGGAAAATTTTCGCTATGCATTTGAATTCAGAGACCCGAGCTGGTTCGACCCCCGCGTCTATGACATCCTCACCGAGCATAACGCCGCATTTTGTATGTACGAACTCGCGGGGCGGCTTTCTCCCAAAAAAATCACGGCCCCCTTCATATACGTTCGCCTGCACGGACCCGCAGGGGCCTATCAGGGCCAGTACAGCACCGAAGCCTTATCCGGCTGGGCCGGGGCATTCTCCACTTGGTCGTCCCAGGGAAAGGATGTGTTCTGTTATTTTGACAATGACGAGGCCGGATACGCGGCGCAGGATGCCCTGAAACTCAAGAAAATGCTTTCCTGAACATCCCGCCGGACATAGTGAATGTGAAAATCAATGACGCACATTTTAATGACGCCTCTTTGCTCGATTTCAATGGATATTTAGATCCGTATCCGTTGGCAAAACCATTTCAAGTTCATCTTTGAATATGGGGCATGTGATGAGGCATTTTTTCCTTTTCATGGCACTCAATCGTTTCGGTAAAGCAAAGGAGCTGATTTCAGGCATCTTTTCAAATCCCCGCTGTCATCAAATGCCCGAAATGTCCCACCATAAGATGATCTGATCGATGCTTGAAAAATCGTTCATTCATTTGTTCCGGGCTGAGATCCTTAGCTTGGGTAAAGCCGATAGACGCCAGATCCATCATCAATAATTTTGGGTCATAGAAACTTTCCCAAGGCTCTCCGATCGTTGCTATTTTACGCGCCAGTAAGTAAAAAACCAATCGACTTAACCACGGCTGTGAAGAAGGGGGTATTGTATAATCAAATACAATATGACTGCTTGATGGTACAGACGAAGCGATGTATTTCATGGTCTCCATCATCGTCTCACGGGTTAGATACATGGTCACCCCGAGCAATGAGAAAAATGATGGCACATCTTCCCTGAACCCCGCGTCTCGCAGCCGGCCTGCCAATGATTGATTTTCAAAATCGATCGGAACAAACGTCACATTTCCCGGTAGAGGTATCCTTGCCGTATTGAGTCGCCGGCGCTTCCAAACTTGAGTGGCCGGATAGTCAACTTCAAATATGTTCAACTCGCCCGCGGAATATGGATTGCGGTAGGCAAATGTATCGAGACCCGCACCGAGAATAACATACTGACGAGTGCCGCGTTCAACCGCATCGGACAGTTCGTCTTCTACAAATTTGCTTCGGGCCACGACAATAGCGCGAAGGCGGCTATGTAATCTCGTTTTATATTTTTGCTCTTCAGCACGAATTTCGGAAACACCTTGAGTCCCGACGATACTTAATGCCATGGGATCATTGAAGATTGTTGGGTCATCGAAGAGTTGATGTGCGGCCCGCATCATCGCCACTTTATGTGCGGTTAAACTATGGATATTTTGTTTCATATGTGTCTCCAAAGGATCGGTTCCCCACCGTTTGAAGCCAGTGGCGCGCGTTGGCGCCTCGGACGGCGTCCATTTGTTGGCGCAAAGGACTATGTCTTGGCGTGGTCCCTCGGATTCCTTATAGACCGGAAAAGATTTTTAATTTCTCGATCTCACCAAATGCAGGCCATAGATACTGCGGAATGAAATTCAATAACGGATCTTCCATTCCCGCCGATACCCTGATCTAGGCTCTTGACGAGGACAGAGGCTTTCTCTAAACATTTTGAGGAGAATTCTGCAGAGGTCCATGTTCCGGTTGTTAACCCTGAACTCACACTGAAAAACCCCGCAACAAGCCCCGGGAAATGCGTTCGCTGTTAATTCTCAATACGTTATCTTGGCCCGATACCCGATTGAGGTATCGATTTCCTTTTTATTTCTCTCAAAAATATCCTTAGATATCTGACGCTCGATAATATGAGCGCCAGGCCGATTCCGATGTACAAAGTGGCCAAATACGTTTTCTGAATCATTGAATGGCGCAATATGACGCCTATTAAGACCATGACGGCAATCACCAGATAACTGTTGCGGGGAAAGAATGAGAACAAACATTTCTTCCCCTTCATTTGGAGGATTCGCTCGAGGTTCTTGTCTACTATCCTTAAGAATCCAAAATGGTGGACCAATAGGGCTAGCAATATTCCTGCACCTGAAAAGGCATAAAGCTCGGTATGCGAGGTTGTCGATAGCCATGAAAAGGCCAATATTAAAAGCATTATTCCGACGCATTCCCATACAAGCCCCGCAAGAATTAAAAGGACCTTTTTCGGTACGGCGGGTTTATATTTGTCAATATCTTCCATGATGATTTTTAAAAATAATCCATTTTATGGATTGCATTTTTATAAAAATATTTCAGGCTCCTTTCTGTCCTGGCAATTTTGCCGGAGTGCCTGAATTGCGGATTGAAAATTCGGTTCGTTCATCCGCCTGGCCTCTTCCGGACAGCTTTTCACACACGCAAAGCATATAAGACATTTCCACCTGTCTGTTTGAGTTACATCATCAGGTGAAATAGCTCCGGTCGGACACACCTCGACACACTCTCCGCACTGCGTGCATTTTGATGTGTCCGTTTCCGGGGTGAGGGCCACAGCCGATCGGGCTTTCTTTATCATATTCAAATTCACAGGTTCGACATACGGAACCTGACCGGGGATTGTAAGAGGGGTTACATGCGCCAATGACTCCAGGCGTTGCAGTTTCTCTCGCACTGCGGCGCCGAATTCCTGTGCTTTGTGTATATCACCATCATCAGGACGACCCAGTGCAATCGGGGAGGTCTTAGAGGAATATGAGTGTTCAGCAACAAAGGCGCCTCCGGCTACCGGAACGAAGTTATCCTCCACCGCAATATCATGTAACTCCTTGAGGGCATCATCAAATGCTCTATTTCCATAGACCACAACAACGACAACGGGAACCTGCTCGGCTTTTAATGAGGTTAAGTAGGGTATGACCTCCTCAGGTACCCGACCGTAATATACGGGGGTTGCAAGAATAACCATATCATCTGTAAATGATGAGGGGTGACTTTCACGGTGGGACCTTTTGGTGATATCCATCATCTTAACAACTTCAGGACCAATACCCTGAGCAATACTTTCCGCAATTTGTTTTGTTGTTCCTGTGGGAGAAAAGTAGACACAGGAAACCGATTGGATTTTCATTCACTGCCTCCCTGTTTGGTTTGATAACACTCCGCTTCATCGGGCGGACCGTGCAGCACGAAAGCCGCTGTGAAGCGAAAACATTTGAATAAAAGGCTAAACCGGAGTCGCATCTTGATGTAACCCCTGTCTTTTTAAGCAAAACGACACTCAGCAGCCAACAGGAGTTTTGAGCCCATTTTCACACACTCCTCCCCCACTTAACTCAAATAGGCCTCAGCGCATGCGTTTTTCTGAGCTTTTTCCAGACCGCCTCTGCGATAACATCTATAGCGCTTTCCCTATGGAATTCAGCCGTCTTAGCCATCTGGCTGCAGGATTCCAACAACTCGTCATTACCGTTTTTAAGACCAAACTTCACCCAAATATAGTCCCCCAGACTCATCGGCAAAGCACTTGCTTCTTCGGGCGACATTCGTGCGATCCTTACTTTGTCCTTTAGGGTCAGTTTTGAGATTAAGATATCCACCGCCTCATCTACGGTCTTCGGCTTACGCCAAAGCTCGTCCGTCCTATCCATGCTGGTCATCACCGAGGCCAAATGGAAAGCCGCCGCCAGGGCCTTGTAGGTAGCATCATAAATCTTGGGATCTTTGCTTGCTCTCAATCCGGCTATGTTTAACGTCTCTATTTCGTTCTCAGTAATCCATGTATTGATGGCTCTGGCCGCCTCAAAACCGTTTGTTTTGGCGAAGTTGATATGAAGCCATGGTCTGTGGTGTTTTTCGGCGATTTTCGCGCTGAGAGATGATCTGCCGCTCAGTTTGCCATGAGATAGAATTAAGGTCCCGTCAGCGTCTACGACATTCCTCTCGCTGTGTTTCGGATAACTGCCCGGGGGCATTTCCCGTAATTGGTACTTTTCAGGGAGGACCCCGTCCTCCGCTTCTCGGTCTTTCGATATCCAGCCACCGTGAGAAATGTCGAACTCAATGGCGAAGTCGAGGGCCGCTCTTTCGGCACCGGTTTGGCCCCCTGATATTATCTTTTCGAGCATAACCGTTTACCCGATGTTATTTGAAAATGCTTAGCGATCTCATTGCCCGCTGCTTGCGGCCGGGTGCTTCAATATGGAGACATTAGTTGCATATGATGTCAAGATAACCCCTTCCTGGTTTACCGCAACAGCCACGCAGGAGGATCCTGGGGCGATGCCTTCTGCACCTCGATCCCCTCGTCAATCAAATCCAACACCCGCGTTTTTTCATCCGGAAACGCATACCCTTCATAACCGTGGCTCAAGAGGGTTCTGCCGCTCCTGCCGGTCCAGTGATTGCCCGCATGATCGAAACAGACCTTGGAGGTGACCTCAAGCTTTTCGATCATCAGCCTGAGTTCAACCAACTGCCCGCGGGAGGTGAGCAGTTCCATGCTCTTGTCCTGATACATATCAAAGAGCGGGGTTCCCGGATGAGGGAAAAAGGGCCTGGAGCGGATATAATGGGGATTGATCTCATTGAGCACGCGGGCCGTCTCCGTGGCGTGGGCCTTCCACCCGGCCTTGCCGCCCAGACCGGGCATCCAGTATTCGGAAAGTTGAAATCCGGCCGACATGGCCTTCCTTCCCCCTTTGATATGGTCTTCCGGTGAGGATCCTTTTTTAACCCGTTTGAGGAGCGCCGCATCCCCGGTTTCCAGACCCACGTGCACCCGGTCCAGGCCGGCCTCCCGTATGGCGGTAAGTTCTTCGAGGCTTTTCCTGGCCAGGGTCTTGGATCTGGCATAGGATGTGATACGGGTCAGGGACGGAAAGGTCTTTTTCAGGTATCGCAGAATTTCCACCAGGCCGGCGGTTTTCATGATCGGGGTGTTGGCGTCCTGAAGAAAGGCGGTCCTTCCGCCGGAACGGAGCCAATCGAGCACCATGCCGAAGCTGAGCGTAAAGTTGAGGGAGGGTTCTCGACGGATCAACTCCAGCACGGCATCCCGGCTCAAGTCTCCTCCCTGGCCGAGTTCCGTCGAGATCTTACGCAGATCGGCGCACACGGCGGCAATGGCGTTGATGTCCCCCTTGACTTCCTCAACCGGTCGGATGGCGAATTTTTTTCCTTTGTACATGCTGCAGAAGCCGCATTTATTCCATGGGCAGTTCCGGGTCACCCGCAGCAAAAGGGAACAGCTGCCGCCTTCGCTGGGCGGCCGGTATACTCCGGTTTCAAAACGATATTTTCGGACCGTGGCAATAGACACAAGCGGTTACTCCATAATTTCTTCTATCGGCAATATTTGCCTGCCATGTCGAATTGTAAGGATACATATCTGGTTCTTTTCAATACGGTAAATGATGCGGTAATTTCCGTAGATTAATTCTCTGAATTGGTCGTTTGAAATTTCAGACACAATCCTACCAAGCGCTGGAGAAGCGCTTAGTTGCTCAACTCTCGAAAACACCATCTCAACCCATTTCTCTGCAGCGGATGCGTTATCTTGAGCCATGTATTCAGCGATTTCAGAGGCCCTATCAACAGCCAATGGTGACCAAACTATCTTCATTTTTGGGCCTGCCTCAAGACATATTCTTTTGCTTCATGATGATCTATTCCATGTCCGGTCTCAATCTGGTTCAAGGCAGTTTGAACATCCGTGAGCAATTCAAGCCTCTCTTGGATCGCTTCATACTCTTGGGCATCCATAAGTACAGCGACACCTTTTCCGTGCTGAGTAATGACCAATGGTCTCTTTGTGTCGTGAACTTGCCTTATGAAATTTGCGATGCCGGTTCTTACCTCGGATAACGGCTTGATATCTTGGTCAATTTTTAGGCGCTGCATATCGCACCTCCTTTATGTCATAAATTTAGTACAATATAGCGTACTTTTTATATGTCTTCAAGACATTTTTAACGGGGGTGGGGACGCTGGTAAAAAAGTAAGATTTTTAATCGATCAAACGGTATCCGCCCTCATGCGCAATCCTCTCTCCCCTTTCCACAGAAAACCCCACCGCAGGGGAACTCATTTCCAACCGCCTGGCCAGTTCTCTGAGGGACATGCCCAAC
>JARRPY010000155.1:0-7658 GCA_037382425.1 Deltaproteobacteria bacterium | reverse complement strand
AATTTTGCCAAATCTTTTCGTTGGCTGAAGGCCAAATTTTCTATTTGTGTTGCATTTTACAATTTCATCCGTCCTCATGAAACATTAAGCCGTGGCGAAGACAAAGTCTTCAGACCAAAGACACCCGCTATGGCCGCGGATATAACAACTCATCTGTGGTCCATAAAAGAATTGCTAAATACACGTGTTTACGTCAACTAACTGAGGACATTACCAAGATTGATGGTTTCCTAAAAATTCATGGTCTGTCCTTTTTGTCATTCCGGATTTGATCCGGAATCCAGTACCTTAAGGCACTTCTGGATTCCCGCTTTCGCGGGAATGACGAGTGTAGAGACTTTTTACGACGGTATCAAGATTGAACGACAGAGAAATCTGGGGAGCGAAAGGATGAATCAAGAAACGGAAGAGAAAATGGAACTGACACACGAACCGGTCCCCGGGTATAGGGCCGTATTCTTTGTGGCCATCACCATCGGGGTCCTCTACCTGGGCTTCATCCTCTTCATGACACTGGGTTGAGATTCAAGGAGATCGATGGTTTAAAAACGCCTTTGACGAAAGAAGGAATGGGATCATGGAAGATCGCACGTCGCTCAAATCAGGGGAAGTTGAAGACCCAAAGTCAAAGCGCCATGTCTTTGATCGTCCCAGGAACGTAAAGCGCCTGTTGAGGGCTTTTTATCTCTCCCTCGTGGTGCTTTTGATCATAGAGCCGTTTATTCATAAACATCCGCATTTTAGATTTGAAGAATGGCCGGAGTTTTACGCCGTGTTCGGCTTCGTCGCCTGTGTCGTTCTCGTGGTCGCTGCTAAATACATTCTAAGACCCCTCGTGAAGCGTCGAGAGGCGTATTATGATTAACACGGTACCCCCCTTTGTCATATTTATCGCAGGGGCTCTGCTGGTTCCTTTCTTTAAAGGGCCGTGGAAAAGGGCCTACATGCTTCTTCTCCCGGTGATCGGCTTCATCAATCTGATTCATATACCGGAGGGGAGTCACTGGGTGGTCGGGTTTTTGGACTATGATCTCATTTTCGGTCGAATCGATCGTCTCAGTCTCATTTTCGGGTACATTTTCCGGGAGCGCTCTCGGCGCCGTATTTTCAGGGGATCTCTTCACTTTCTTTGTGTTCTGGGAGATGCTGTCGGTCTCCTCCATCTTTCTGATCTGGGCCAGGCGGACGGAAAAGTCGCTGAAGGCGGGGTATCGATACCTGCTGGTCCACAGCGCAGGGGGGCTCTGCCTTCTGGCCGGTGTGGTGATCCAAGTGACCCAGACCGGCAGTATCGAATTCGGGTTTCTGGGGCTCAATGGCCTGGGCACGTACCTGATATTCTTTGGTTTCGGTCTGAATTGTGCCTGGCCTTTGCTCCATTCCTGGCTGACCGATGCCTATCCTGAAGCCACCATCACGGGGACCATATTCCTGAGCGCAGTGACGACCAAGGTGGCGGTGTACGCCCTGGCAAGAGCCTTTCCCGGCACCGAGGCCCTCATTTGGATCGGGGCCATTATGACCGGGTTTCCAATCTTTTATGCGGTGATCGAAAATGACTTAAGACGGGTGCTCGCCTACAGCCTCGTCAACCAGGTGGGGTTTATGGTCTGCGGCATCGGCATCGGCACGAACCTGGCCCTCAACGGGGCGGTGTGCCATGCCTTCAACGATATCCTGTTCAAGGCCCTTCTCTTCATGTCCATGGGTGCCGTCATGTATCGCACCGGGAAGATCAACGGTACGGACCTGGGGGGCTTGTACCGGACCATGCCCTTGACCTGTATTTTTTGCATGGTCGGTGCGGCGTCCATATCCGCGTTTCCGTTGTTCAGCGGGTTCGTGAGCAAATCCATGGTCATGGATGCGGCGGCCAAAGGGCATATGCGCATCATATGGTTTATCCTCCTGTTTGCATCCGCCGGCGTATTTCACCATGCCGGCATCAAGATCCCCTATTTTGCCTTCTTCAGCCACGATTCGGGCATGCGGCCCAAGGAGGCCCCGGTTCATATGCTCCTTGCCATGGGCATTGCGGCGGCGCTGTGTATCTTTATCGGTTCTTTTCCCGGGCCGTTATATCGTCTCCTCCCGTATCCGGTGGATTATGTGCCCTACACGGCACCCCACGTCATCGGTCAGACGCAACTCCTCTTCTTTTCCGCCCTGGCCTTCACGCTTCTCCTTCTTTCCGGCATCTACCCGGCTGAAATGCGGTGTGTGAATCTCGATGCGGACTGGATCTACCGGAAGGGCGGGGGATGGGTCTATCAGATCACGGACACATCGTTGAACTGGATGAACCGGGTGTGCGAACGGGTGTTTGTCGACGGCATTACGCCGACTTTGGCCCGATTGTCCAAAGATATCATCCCCAAGGCCGCGCTTCTCATCGCGGTGAGCATTTGGGTCCTGACCGGCGTGAAGGGCGAGCGACTGGCGATTAAGAAACGAAATCTGTACAATGACTTTATTGGGGGCACCCTCCCAATGGGGATTGGCGCGGCCACGGCCGCCCTCTCTATTTTGTTGGTGTATATTTTCAGATAGAAAGGACACGGACTCGACAATGGTTCCCATTGAAGATTTGAGGAAAATAATGGTGCTGGACGACCTGACCCGACCCATGCTCGAGAGCATGCGGCCCATGACCCAGTTAAATCTGTTCGGGGAAGGCCATATGGTGTATAGGACGGGAGACCCGGCCGACTATTTCTACATGCTCCTCAAAGGGAAGACGATCCTGGAAGTGGAGGCCTCCCAAGACCTCATGATCTCTCTCGGGGCCGTGAAGCCCGGCTATTCCTTTGGATGGTCCTCCCTTTTCCCCGGTTCGGAATTCAGCACATATGCCCGATGCATTGAGCCGTGCGAAATGATGTCTATCTCGGGGAATGCCTTTTTGGAGCTTCTCGAAAAAGATCATTCCATCGGGTACAAATTCATGAACAGTGTGGCCGCTATTCTTAAGCGGCGACTCGAACGAAGAACCGGACAGCTCGTTCAAGTCATGTTAAAACACCCCGATTTGCAGAGACTCATGGCGGCGAGTCAATAGCCGGAATCGTTTTCCATAGCGACGATCACGCTAAGATCGGCACGTCATATGTGAGGGTCCTTCCCAAAAAAATCAGTGATCACATCTTCGGAAATTGACATTCGGCCTTGTCCGATGATATACGCTCACATCTTCCGCGTTGACAGACGGTTTGTGAAGATGCATAGTAATAAAGTAGGATTTAATAATCCCGGAGGAAAGGGTGAATGACAGACCGACTAAAAAATTCCCGCAACCATCTTATCAACGGGTTGGCCAATTCAGATGCCTTACTTGAAAAGGAAAGCACGTTTTTTGCTAATCTGTTCCTCGATTCGCCCATTGGTATCTACATCGTGCAGGATGGAAAGTTCATATTCGTCAACCCGCAGTTCCAGAAAATTTCCGGGTATGATGAAAGTGAACTTTTAGGAACCAATTCACTCCATATCGTTTTGTCAGAGGACCGGCAGCGGGTAAGGGAAAGCGCCGTCCAAATGCTGAAAGGGGCGCGCCATGTCCCTTATGAACACCGAGTGATCACCAAGGCCGGGGAAATCCGGTGGATTACCGAAAGCGTAACATCGATTATGTACAGGGGCGAGCCTGCGGTCCTCGGGTATTTTATGGATCGCACCGAACAGGAGCGGGAAAAGGAAGCGTTGTTTGCGGATTCGCCCATCGGCATTTACATCGTTCAGGATGGAAAGTTCATATTCGTCAACCCGGAGTTTCAGAGGATTTTGGGATTTGACGAAAAGGAACTCCTGGGAAGGGTGTCGCTTGATATCGTGCTCTTGGAAGATCGGGACCGGGTGCGGAACAACGCCATCCAGATGCTGAAAGGAAAACGCCATGCGCCTTATGAGCATCGGGTGGTGACCAAGACCGGGGAAACCAGATGGATTATCGAAACCGTCACTTCAATTAAATACAGAAACAAAGAGGCGGTCCTTGGATATTTTATGGACCACACCGAGTACGAACGGGCCAAGGAAGCCTTGACCCTTTCAGAGGACAAATTCAGGAAGGCCTTTCGGTCCAGCCCGGACTGGTTTGTGATCAGCACCCTCCAGGATGGGTTCTATATTGATGTGAACGAGGCATTCTTACGAACGACAGGCTATAACCGGGAAGAGGTTATCGGTCATACGTCCACGGAGCTGGGTATCTGGGCCGACCCCCAGGAACGAATGGAGATGGCCAAGATCCTGGAAAAACAAGGGATCGTGCGGAACCTGGAAGCCAGATTTCGGACCAAGACCGGAGAGATCAGACACGTGTTATGGTCTGCTGAGGTCATGGATTACGGCGATGAGAAGTGCTTGATCGCGGTTACCCGGGATATCACCGACCGAAAGCGGGCGGAGCAAGAACACGTGGAGCGGGAAAAGCTTCAGGGCGTGCTCGAAACCGCCGGCGCCGCATGCCACGAGTTGAATCAGCCGCTTCAATACATTTTTCTTCTTTTAAGTGAGATTGAAGAAGAAAATCCGAAGAGTGAGGCCATTGCGCAGATAAAGAAGCAGTGCAATCGGTTGAAAGATATTACCAACAAATTAGAGAAAGTCACCGTCTATCAGACGAGGGAGTATATCAAGGGAATGAAAATCATCGATATCGACAAGGCCTCCGCAAAATAGCCGGGGAGAAGCAAGGGAGGCCTTTATGCGGAAACGGTATTCGGCCGCGGTAAGACGAGTGGGGGTATGGAGGAAGACGTCAAAAAGATGAGACGAATCCGAAGGGTGAAGACGTTATGGGAAGTCATGTAGCGGATACGCCCCAGATCGACAGGCCGCTGGTCCTGGCGACTCGAAACCAGGGTAAAGTCGCAGAATTTGGGGCCCTGTTCAACGGAATTGATGTGGAAATCAGGGACCTCAGCCAATTTGGCCCCATTCCGGAGGTGGAAGAGGATGGGGAGACCTTTGAAGAGAATGCGGTTAAAAAAGCCAGATTCACCGCCAGGGTGCTCGGATTCCCTGCTGTGGCGGATGATTCGGGGTTGACGGTAGCGGCGCTGAACGGGGAACCGGGTGTACGATCGGCGCGTTATGCAGGGGAGGATGCCACGGACGAGGCGAACAATCTCAAACTTCTCGATGAGATGAGCCGTATCCGGGATCGGCGGGCGGCATTCGTCTGCGTCATTGCCATTGCGGTTCCCCGTGGGCCTGCGCTCATTTACGAAGGGCGATGCGAGGGAATGATTGCCGAACGAATGACGGGCCAGGGCGGGTTCGGCTATGATCCACTTTTTTATTATCCCCCGGAGGAAAAGACCTTCGCCCAGATGATTGCCTCGGAAAAAAACCGGGTGAGTCACCGGGGGCGGGCCATGGCCGAGCTGAAGCATGAAAGAGACAAGGTATTGATCTGGTTGAGGCAGCGGCTTAAGGAGGAACCCAAAATTCTTTAGATTTCGAGGAAAACCCAAAAGATAGCAATTCCTAACGCTCAAAAACCAAAGGCCGGGAAATGAGATTCCGGTGTCACCTTTTCCCGGCCTTTGTCTCTATAATTGACAAGACGGTTTTAGTGCATAGGTTATAAACAAAAAAGAAGAGGCAAATTTAAGCTTTCAAGGAGGAAGATATGTTAGAGGTAACTGAAAAAGCAACTGAAATGATTAAAGATTTCCTGAAAGACAGGGAGGAGATCCCTTCCATTCGGATTATGCTTTCCCAAGGCGGGTGATCCGGGCCCTCTCTGGGCATGGCTCTGGATGAGTCAAGGGAAAATGATGAGGTATTTAACGACAAAGGATTGACCTATGTCGTAGAAAAGGACCTTTACGACAGGATCAAACCCATAAAGGTAGACTATGTAAGCTCTCCAATGGGTGCAGGCTTCAGCATCGCATCGAGCATGCAGATGGGTGCGTCCTGCGGGGGATCCTGTAGCTGCTAAATCTGGACGCTTTAACCACCCTCCTCTGACGAAATAGTTGCTGGTCGGGGGAGGGTTTTTTTGTCCCCACAGGGAGGGATCGGTTGGAATTATCAGAAGGCGCCCAGTTGGCAAGGACCGATCTTTATCCCCAATCCCTCACAGGCGGATGATACCGCCATCTTTCGAAGCCCGAGATCCTTTGCCACCTTCCACGCGGCAGCACACGGAAGACGGCCATTTACCAGACCCTGTTCGATGGCTGCTCTGAGATCATCGGACACGGTGTCTGCGGCCTTTATAATGCATTTTTTCGGCGTATAACCGAACAATCCCAACTGACACTTAACCAACGGAATTTCCAAGAGATCCGCGTTAATTCCCACCTCGTCAGGGGACACATTAAGATCAGATGCCACCTCAAAGGCAACGGCACAAGGAAGTTCCTGTTCGGTCAGGCGGGTTTCAAGCGCCGTTTGGATTTCAGGGTTCGATGTGATGCCCTCGGGATGTTTCTTGCTGTAGGGTTTCTCCTCGCAGGCCATGGATGTTTCCTTTTCAGTATACGTTTGGATGTGAGTCCCGGATTCTATGGGGTATTGGGGCCGTATAGGATCTCAACGCAATAGCGCTCATTGGACTCAGGATATGTTTTCACCTTCCAAAGGATGTGGGTGTCCATATCGAGCAATATCCTCAGGGTTTCGGCACCACGATACCAATTCGACCGGATGGTTTTGATTGCTTTTCCATTTACCTTCAGTTCGGATCTGCCGTTCCACGACGAGACGCCCGTGATGTGAATGGCCACGGATGGCCTTGTTCCCCCCAACACAATGACCCTGGGTTGAGCATAGTGATCCAAGTTTACCAAAAGTTTTTCAGACCCGGCGTGCGACATCTCCACACGGATGTCCTTCCCGATGCTTTGAATAAAACGAGATGGCGCGACGGTTTGCTCTAGGAGTGTTTCAGGAGGATTCTTCTCCTTTAAACCCAGGGCCTTGGGCGGCTTTTTAGTGGGGCTGGAAGGTATATTGTTTCCAGGCTTAGCTTTTGGTTCGGAAAGACGGGATTCCGCATGTTTTGGCCCGGATGCGGGGGCCACATGAAATGGGAAAGTGGCCAGTTGTTCCTGCTGAGGACCCAAGACGTCCACCCGCCAGGCCCCTGTGTCCCGGGCAGGGATCTTTTTCTTACTGTAGGTGCGCCAGTTGCCTGATTTGACCGGAAGCGTGATGCGGAATACCTCACGGGTATGGCGATACCAAACGTGGGTGATGGATGTGGGGGTTTCGGCCCCGACAATTCGGGTCCAACAGGTGAGTTCACCCACGTCCGAATCGAATCGGTTCCCTTTATCCTGGCACTTCAGGTGCGTCACATTCCGGCATATGCCCCCTTCCGTGACCCTCAGGGAGGAAGCCGTCTGGCGGGCAGAGCCGGGGGTGTGACACCACACGATCAAAAACAGCGCTGGGGCCAGAACCCGAAGCACTCTAAGGCTTTTTATGACTTGAACTTTCTGCATGATCTCATATGAAAAGGTAATTTTTCTTGAATTGGTGAGATCAGTTTTACAATGCTGGTTTGTTCGCTGTTAACATGGGTCGCCATTATACAGAAAATCGAAAGAAATACAACACTGCAGGGGCAGAGGAATGGGTATGTCACCACAAAAAAGTCAAAGATTCACTTCCTGATGCAGGGCTGAGTGTAGAGGAAAGAA
>JARRPY010000154.1:0-9108 GCA_037382425.1 Deltaproteobacteria bacterium | reverse complement strand
TTTTTTTGAAACGCCCTTTTTCACCTCGGAGCGCGCGGAGAAATCCGCCCGTCATCTGCACCTCCCCCTGAAGATAGTGGATGTCACCGAACGTCACCTGAAAAGGGTTCGACGTCCGAAGTTCGGTTATGGTGAGAACATGAACCCGTGCATCGACTGCCATACCCTCATGGTACGGATCGCAGGTGAGATGCTGAACGAGGAAGGGGCCCAATTCGTCATCACCGGAGAGGTCTTGGGACAGAGGCCCATGTCCCAGAACAAAAAGTCCCTCGAGTTGGTGGCCATAGAAAGCGGCGTAGATGATCTTCTCTTAAGACCCCTATCGGCCAAATGCCTATCCGCCACGTTTCCGGAAACCGAAGGGTGGGTAGAGAGGGACGCTTTGATGGACATCCATGGCCGTTCCCGAAAACCCCAGATGGAATTGGCCCGACGGCTTCATATTACAGATTATCCCTCACCGGCGGGCGGCTGCATGCTGACGGAAAAGGGATTTTCACGCCGCTTGAAGGATCTTTTATCGGTCAATAAAGACGTGCACCGCAATGAGCTGGAACTCTTGAAGGTGGGAAGGCATTTTCGGATCACCCCGCAAACAAAGGTGGTGGTGGGGAGGAACAGAACTGAGAATGTAAAAATTGCCGCCCTCGGAACAACTGAAGACACCCTCCTAAACTCGGCCTCCGTTCCCGGCCCCACGGTTCTGTTGGCCGGGGCCCCTTCCCCTGAAGCCCTGAGGCTGGCGGCGGAAATGACCACTGCCTACAGCGACACACCGAACCAAGGCACAAACGACATCCGGATGATCCGTAACGGACAAAGCCGGATTATTTCAACAGAAATTCGTGACAAAAGCGTCTTCAAATGTTACATGATTTAGAGAGGAGATGGTGCATGTCTACCGGCCCTTAGGGCGAAGATGTACAGATTTCGTCTCAAAGCGATCGTGATGGATTGAGATACGTTGGCGACATCGGCTGATTCAAAACAGGAAAAATAAAGGGCATGACACGAGGAGAACACAATAATGGCAAGGGCACCGAAGAATCCGCTACAACGAAAGATTCAACGGCTGCCCCCCCTCGCACAGAAAGACCGGAGACACACTACGATCCCATCATCTTTCGGGACTGGTGCAAGGCCTGCGGCATATGTGCGGCCTTCTGCCCCAAGCAGGTGATCGGTCTCAGGAGTGACGGAAAACCCGTGATTGAACGGCCGGATGACTGTATCGGCTGCCGCTTTTGTGAGCTCCATTGCCCCGATTTTGCCATTAGCGTAAGAGAGCGCCGCGCCGACGCGGAGAGGCATTCCTCATGAGTCCCAAGCGGTCAAAAAAGCGACAACTTCTCCAGGGAAATGAGGCCATTGTAGAAGGAGCTCTGGCCGCGGGTTGCCGGTTTTTTGCGGGCTATCCCATCACCCCCGCGTCTGAAATCAGCGAAATCTTATCGGCGCGGCTCCCTCAGCAGGGCGACACCTTCATTCAGATGGAGGATGAGATCGCCAGCATGGGTGCCGTTATCGGCGCGTCTTTGGCCGGCGTGAAGAGTATGACGGCCACAAGCGGTCCGGGGTTTTCACTCATGCAGGAGAACCTGGGATTTGCCTGTATCGCCGAGGTCCCGTGTGTGATCGTTAACGTCATGCGGGGCGGTCCCAGTACCGGCCTCCCCACCAACCCGTCACAGGGGGACGCCATGCAAGCGAGATGGGGAACGCACGGAGACCATCCCATCATCGTCATGGCGGTCTCCTCGGTCAGGGACTGTTTCGATCTGACCATCCGGGCCTTCAACCTCTCGGAAGAATATCGGGTTCCGGTGATTTTACTCTCCGATGAGATCGTGGCGCACACCCGTGAGACGGTCACGCTCCCTTCCTCCGACGAAATTGAGGTGGTCGACCGAATTCGCCCGGATATGCCTTCCGAGTGGTACATTCCCTATGAAGGGAACAGTCGCGGCATTCCTCCGATGGCGGCCTTTGGCGATGGGTTCAGGCATCACGTGACCGGACTCGTTCATGATCCACGCGGCTTCCCCACCCAGCGTCCCGATGAGATCGAACACTTTATGACCCGCTTGTTTAAGAAGATCGGACATAATCTCAGAAGAATTCAATTGACCAAACCCCTCCTCATGGACGATGCGGAAATGTGTGTGGTGGCGTACGGCTCTGTGGCTCGATCCGCCCATCGAGCTGTCCTGGAGGCCCGGGAACAAGGCATAAAAGCCGGGATGTTGCAACTCTGCACGTTATTCCCCTTCCCACGAGAGCGGGTGGAACAGGTGGCTCGGCAATGCAAAGCCATACTGGTTCCCGAGTTAAGCATCGGCCAGATGAGCAGGGAAGTCAAACGCGTCAATCAGGGACTCTGCCGGGTGGAGAAATACAGCCGCATTGACGGTCAGATCATCACACCCGATGAGATTCGTGAAGCGCTTGTAAAACTGGATATGACATCGTCTACTTAACGCAGGCCTTGGGCCGCAACCAGACCAGTAGCCAGTGTTCAGGTCTCGGGTTTCGGCAAACAATAAACCCTGACACCCGAAACCTGAAACCGTTATCGCTAATAAATAAAATAGGTTACCGTCGACAGACTATCTTCACTTTCAATATGTGCGACGTCATCTCATTCCGGGAAAGAACATGCCCAAAGAAGTCACCAAACTGATTCACAAGTATCTCAGGCACGATAAGAAATTCCCCCACGTCTGGTGCCCGGGGTGCGGCAATGGCATCATCCTGGGGTCGCTCATTCGGGCCATCGACGCACACCATCTGGACAAAGATGAAATTGTCCTGGCATCCGGTATCGGATGCTCTGGGCGAATGCCCGTATACGTGGATTTTAATACCCTTCACACCACACACGGACGCGCATTGACCTTTGCCACGGGGATCAAGATGGTCAACCCCGATCTCACGGTCATCGCGGTCATGGGAGACGGCGACGCCACCGCCATCGGGGGAAATCATTTCATCCACGCGGCACGACGAAATGTCAACCTCACCGCCATCATCATCAACAACCAGATCTACGGCATGACCGGCGGCCAATATTCCCCTGCGACCCCCTACGGCGCCTCGGCGACCACATCCCCTTACGGACATATCGAACAACCCTTCCCCATAGCCGAATTGGCCGTGACGGCAGGCGCCACTTTTGTGGCCCGGGGAACGGTCTACCACGTCAAGCTGCTGGATTCTCTTATCGAAATGGGAATACAGAAGCGGGGATTCAGCGTCATAGAGGTGATGTCCAATTGCCACATCCAGTTCGGTAGACGGAATCGGCTCGGGGGTCCCGTGGAAATGCTGAAATGGTTGAAAACGCATGCCGTACGTGTGGATAAGGCTCAGGAGATGTCCGATGAAGCCCTCGCAGGAAAGTTTACCATCGGTGTTCTGGCAGACAGGAAAAACCCCAGCTACATTGAGGAATATGAACGCGTCAAGGAAAAGGCGCGTCAACAGGCTGAAGGGGGTGAAGAAACGAACCGATGAACGACAATCGGTATGAAATTCGCCTGAGCGGTTCAGGGGGTCAGGGGATCATCCTGGCGGCGCTCGTTCTCGCCGAAGCATCAGGCGTTTTTGATAAAAAGGAGGTCTGTCAGACCCAGAGTTATGGGCCCGAGGCCAGGGGAGGCAAAAGCCGAGCCGATGTGGTCATCAGCGACGCCCCCATCGACTATCCCAAGACCAGGGCACTGGATTTCTTACTGGCCATGAATCAGGCGGCCTGTGATGCCTATTTCCAGGATCTGAAGCCGCAGGGCATCCTCCTGGTGGACACACACCTGGTGGAACAACTTCCCACAGACCGGGCAGTAAGCCTCCCATTTCAGGAGATCGCCATCAAGCGAATGGGCTATGAAATGACCGCCAATATGGTCGCCGTCGGCGCATTGGGTGTTCTGTCCCAAGCCGTGAGGATAAAAAGCCTGGAAAAGGCGCTCGCCCGAAGGGTCCCGGCCAAGAGTATTGAACTCAATCTCAAGGCATTGCGCGCCGGCGCAAAGGCGGCGCGGAAAATCGATCTCGACATCCTGCCCCGCACCGTCACCCCGGAGGAAGAAGAGGTCTGATGGGCTTTTTTGTGCGAAGCCTCACAGTCCGTACTCCTTGATCCTGGCGATGAGCATGGGACGACTCACCTCCAGGAGCTTTGCGGCCCGCGTTCGGTTTCCGCCGGTCTCTTTAAGGGCTTTCTCAATGAGATGGCGCTGCATCTGCTTTGTGGCCTCTTTGATGGAAAACGTGCTTTCCGAATAGAACGACGGGACCTCTCCTTTAAGCGCAACGATTCTGGACGGCAATTCTTCCGGTGTGATATATCGATCCGGAGCCAGAAGCACTGCCCGCTCCATCACATTCTCCAACTCCCTCACATTCCCGGGCCAGTGATAGGCCATGATGAGGGACATGGCCTCCGAGGACAGCCCCTCGACTTTTTTGTTGAGCTTATTATTGAACTGATCAATGAAATAGCCGGAGAGGAGCGAGATATCTCCCCGCCTGTCCCTCAGCGGCGGCAGATGGATGGCCACCACATTGATCCGGTAAAAGAGATCCTCCCGGAAGTGCCCCGCTTCCACCTCTTGGGTTAAATCCTTTGATGTGGCCACGATGACACGAACATCGATCTTCTTGGCACCCACCCCTCCCAGGGGCGTTATCTCCTCCTCCTGCAGCACCCGAAGCAGCTTGACCTGCAAAAGAAAGGGAAGTTCCCCGATCTCATCCAAGAAAAGGGTGCCTTTGTTGGCCTCTTCAAACCGCCCCGGCTTGTCCCTCACCGCATCCGTAAAGGCCCCTTTTTTGTACCCGAAAAGTTCGCTCTCGAGGAGGTTCTCAGGAATGCCCCCACAATTGATGCTCACCATGGGGGCTTCCGATCTGGGTCCATTGGAATGAATCGCCTTGGCGATCAACTCCTTCCCGGTACCGCTCTCCCCTGTGACCAACACCGTGGTCTTGTGTTCTGACACCCGTTTGACCAGTTCGAAAACACGAACCATGGCCTCACTTCTGGAAATAATGTTTCCAAAGGAACGGCGCTGCTCGATCTCTCCGAGCCGGGTCTTGAGGCTGATATTTTCTCGCTTGAGCCGTTCCCGTTCTTCGGCCTTCTTGAGGGTCAGGAGCACTTCATCGGTCTTAAACGGCTTGGAAATATAATCGTACGCCCCTTCCTTCATGGCCTCCAGGGCCGTGTCGATGGTCCCATAGGCAGACATCATGATATACGTCTTTCCGGGATATTTTTCCTTTGCCGCCCTCAAAAACGCCATCCCGTCCATGCGCGGCATCCGTAAATCGCACAGGACAAAATCAAAGTCCTCCGCTTCCATCCGGGCAAGGGCATCCAATCCGTCTCTTGCCCCATGGAATATATATCCCGACTTGTCCAACACCATCTTAAGCATATGCCGCATGTTTTCTTCATCATCGATGACCAGCACGCTTTTTTTGGACATGCTTCTCCCCCTGCCCGTTCTATTGACTTTCCGGATTCGCGAGCGGGATCTTCACCCGGATGGTGGTCCCCTCGCCTTCTTGGCTCTCCACTTCGATGGTCCCCCCCATGCCTTCGATGACCGTGTAACAGACGGAAAGTCCGAGACCGGTCCCTTTTCCCGGATCTTTTGTGGTAAAAAACGGATCAAATATGGCCCCCATATGGGATGGGGAAATCCCGGTTCCACTATCTGAAACCACCAGCAAAAACACGTTTTCCTGATTTTCCGTCCTCACGGTAAGTTGTCTTTCCATGGCGGCTGAACCGTCTTTTGCTGAGGGCATGGCATCCGCTGCATTGATCACCATATTCAGCACCACTTGTTTGAGTTTATCGCCGTCTCCCAGGACATATGTCTTTTCTGCCCTCAATTGAAGATAGATATCAATTCCTTCCATCATGGGTTGCGGGCTCAGCATATCGAGGGTTTCCTCCACCACCCGGTGCATCTCTACGAGGGCTTTTTCCACAACCGAGGGTCTGGCGAAATCAAGGAGTTCTCTAAGGATTCGATTGATCCGTGTGATCTCAGCCTCTGCACGACTCAGAAAATCCGCCCGTTCTTCTTTCGTTGTCCTCTCGCCCTTGAGCAGATCCAAATAGCCTAAAATAATCCCAAGGGGATTGCCGATCTCATGGGCGATGCCGGTGGCCAGGCGACCCACCGAAGCCAGTTTCTCAGACCGGATCATGTCGCCCTGAGCCTGCTTCAGTTTCAGATTAGTGGTCTCAAGGGAGGAAATGGTCTCCTTTAAATCCTTTTTATTCTCCTCCAGTCGCTTCAACATCCCCCTGAGCGATCGGTAAAGTTGGCCGATTTCATTTTTGGAGGATTCATCTTCAGGAATACCGACCCCCACTTCCTCGAATTTCTCGGTCACCCGGAGCAACCGGTAAATCGGCCTTACCACGGGACACGTGAAGGATTTCAGGGGCGGTCCATATAACCCCCCAGGTCCGTCCCGAAAAATCAAGCATACATCCGCCGTCCGTCAGGGCTTTCTTCAGGCTCGAAAAAACCGCTTTATCGGCGCCGCCCCCGGGACCGATTTGACATACGGTGACACCGTGCGGGTTAACGATCAGGGCGTCACGGAACCCGCCTGATTCGAGCATCCGTGAAACCGTGAACCCATAGCCCGGATCCGCGACCACATCTGACAATGTCTCATGTTCATATCCCATCCTTGATGCGGTCCATTCGCTTACGGACTGGACCAGTGCACGACCCGTATCGAGCTCGGCCTCTACCAGGTCTCTTTCTGAGAACTTCAGCATCACCACATTCACGAGAAACATGGCGAGAAGGATAAGCACCGTCAGCGAAGACAATATCCCGGTTCGCAGGCTGTAAATGGGGAATCGCAAGCCTCCCCCTTTCCATTAGGTAAGTAATCCGAAATACCACCGGGTGAGTTGAGGACCCCAGAAAAGGTAGAGCATGGCACCCAAAGATAAAAAGGGCCCGAAGGGAATCCTGGTCCGGTAGCCCTTTCCGGCCAATAGGAGAAAAACCGCACCGATAACCGCCCCCGTGAGCGACGACATCAAGAGAATCAGGGGCAGGGCCCGCCAGCCCATCCATGCACCGATCATGGCACCGCCCATCCCGCCAATATGCCAGGAAGTGAGAGGATGTCGGGGATGATCTGATGGTTCAGGTCAATAAAACTGATGGTAACGAGGGTCGCGCCGAATGCTAGGGTGAAGAGATATTGAAAACTCCATCCGTATCGGCTATAAAGAAAGAGGCTCAGGGCACCGGTCAATGCTTCCACGAGCGGGTATTGCCAGGAGATGGCTCGGCGGCAGTACCGGCATTTGCCCAACAAAAAGAGGTAACTGACTAAGGGGATATTGTCATAGAATCGAATCCGTTCACCACAATGGGGGCACGATGAGGGTGGCCTAACGATCGAGCGCTTTTCGGGAATTCGGTAAATACAGACATTCAAAAAGCTCCCGATTGCGAGGCCGAATACCAAAGAAAAGATGTCACCGAACCACGGGAATGCCACCATATTCAAACACGCCGGGGGGTTAAAATGAACCAGGCCGCAGAGTTAAGACCAGGGAGAAAACCGGTGTTACTCGCCATAAACCCCGATAATCCCCAGCAGCGACTGATCAATCGCGTCAGTAAGGTGCTGGAAGCGGGGGGGCTAATCGCGTATCCGACCGATACCTTTTACGGTATCGGATGTGACCTTTTTAACAAAAGGGGGATTCAACAGATCTACAAACTCAAAAACCGCCCCCTCAAGAAACCGTTTTCCTTTGTCTGCGATGACCTGAAAGAAATCAGCCGGTATGCCATCGTCTCGAACTATGCGTACAAAACCATGAAGCGTCTCTTGCCGGGGCCCTACACCTTTATCCTGGAAGGCACCCGAATGGTCCCCAAGATCATGCTCACCAAAAGAAAAACCGTCGGCATACGAGTCCCCGACAATGCGACGGCGCTGAGTATCGTTCGGACCCTGGGAAGACCCATCATCAGCACCAGTGCGGGCTATGATGATCCCTATGAAATACAGGAGGCCTACGGGCATTATCTGGATATTGTTGTTGATGGGGGGCGGTTTGATCCCAATGCATCCACAGTGGTCTCTTTAATCGATGATACACCGGAAATTATCCGGAAGGGGAAGGGAGACATCAGTAGTTTTCTTTAATATGGTTCAAATTAAACCCGTTCCAGCGGTATTGCATCATTCCACCGGTATCGGACATCAGGGAGCGGAAAAACCGGGTCCCCGCCTGGAAGAGTAAATTCCATAGCTTGGATTTCTTTTCCTCTCCATAGACAAGGCTCACTTCACCTTTTATCCCTGCCATCTCTTTTGTTATATCCACGGTGTCCTGGAAATTCCCTAAGGCATCCACAAGACCCAGTTCTTTCGCCATTGCCCCGGAAAAAACACGTCCGTCCGCAATACGATTCACCTTTTCCACCGAGAGGCTCCGCCCCAGGGCCACTGCCTCAACAAACTGTTTTTGAAGGTCCTTGATCAGCCTGTCGAGAATCGCCCGATCCCGTTCCGTCAACTTTCTGTCAGGCGAGCCCAGGTCCTTGAATTCCCCGCTTTTCATGATCTCAAGATCGACTCCGACCTTTTTCATGAGGTCCTCGATACGGATAAATTCCATGAGGACCCCGATGCTTCCGGTAATGGTCCCGGGATTGGCCACGATCCTGTTGGCGGCGGAGGCGATATAGTATCCGCCCGACGCGGCGACCGCACCCATTGAGACAACCACCTTTTTCAGCGGCGTAATTTTCTGTACTTCACGGTAAATTTCCTGGGTGGGTCCAATGGACCCACCGGGAGAATTTATCCTCAGAATAATCGCCTTGATGCTGGGATCTTTCCTGAACTTGACCAATTGGGAGGTAATGGGGAGGGATTTAGAAATGGTCCCATCAATGGTGACCACCCCGATTTTTTCTTTGAAAAAAAGGGCGCTGGACGGGGTCAGGATTTTCAAGACAGCCACCATCGCTCCACCCAGCACAATGGCCACGGCAAACAGAATGACCAGAACCATAATTATTGGGTGCTTTTCGGCTGCCA
>JARRPY010000153.1:0-7411 GCA_037382425.1 Deltaproteobacteria bacterium | reverse complement strand
TCTCCCTTCTGCGCCGATGTCAGACAATCCTCTATCACCGCGGCAAGGGCCACGGCGGGTGAGTTGTCTACAATCAATGCGCCTCCTTTTATGGAATGAATGGATCGGACCAGGGGGTGGAGTTGTTCGGGAGAGTGGGAATCGCCTTCCAGTGCGGCAAGACCGTCTTTGAGCACTGCCCCATGCGTCTCCACTTCCTGTTGGAAGAGGTCGTGTATGGAAGGTTGCTTTTCTATGTTTTGAGTTTCTTCTGTCACTGGATGCGCCTTTTAAGTGAATAAAATAGGAGCTCATCATCCAATAGGGCCACCGGATTATCCTTCCATTTGAATAAGTTTGTGGTGAAGGCGGACTTTGATTTTGAAACCGTCACCGGCACATTCTGAAACATGTTGGGATGGATGTGTTGTACCCCATGGATTTCGTCAACAGGGAAGACCCACTGGTCCCCGTCCTTATTCAACACCATGAGCCGATCTTTGACTTTCAGTCCTTTTTCGGAAACCGCTTCGTTTTCGGTGAGCCCCAATAGGGCCTTCATGGAAACACATAATTGGATTTCTCCGTGGACATTAATAATGCCCAACAAAATGTCGTTTTTCCGGTGGGGAACGGTATGCACGCTCCGCGTCTCAATGATTTCGGCAAACAGTTGTGCCGGAAGTGCGAGCCATTCTTCCTCGATGCGAAAAACGACCACAGGGATCGTACCCGGTGGCACCTCCCCCTTTTTTGCGACCAGAACCTGACCCCATTCATCCTTGTAATCCTCGGGCAGATCCCTCTCAAGAAGGTTTCTACCGGCCTGGGTAAATACGTCACAGTTGCGACAGTGAATTACCCGGTCGAGTTCGGGGCAGCTCGGCTTTTCTCTTCCCCAGACCCCGATTCGTTTCCAGCAGCGATCATTATTTTCCATGGTCTATTTTAAACGTGTCCGGTGTTCTGTTTCGCGCAGATTCGATTGGCCCGCTTGCGAAGATGGGCGGCTTTATCCTCATCACCCTGCTGTTCCAGTATAAACGCCAGATGCGTCAGGGCGTTGTGATGAGCGGGATCGAGGTAGATCGTCTTATTAAAAAACTCCTCTGCACGATTGTTCTCATTGAGGGCCTCGTAAATGAGCCCCATCAAGAAATTGGCCTGTATATGTGTCGGGTTCTGATTTAAGAAATTTTGGCAGAGCTGACAAGCGGATGGAAGCGAGCCCTGATCGGCCAATTGTTGGACCCGGTCAAAAAGAAGCGCTTCGTTCTCCGATGATTCGGGGCCCATTTCATCCGGTCTCATCTCAGCATTCACAGTTATGGCGCGAGTGAAGCTACGGGGTACGGCTGACAGGGGTTTTTCCCCCGCCTTTTCGAATACCCGTTGGCGGGGCCGATGGAGACCGGGCGATGCTGCGGGTTGCTCGCGATTGGCTTTTCGGCGATCCTTTCTACAAGCAAAAACGCCGGGTCGATGAATAAAGATAAACCCGTGTGCAAGGGCGATTTGCCGCTCCGCATGACCCAGAAAGAGCAGACCGTCTTTTGTCAAGATTCGCTTGATGACTCGGAAAGTCGCTTCTTTTCCGCTCAAACTCATATAGATCAGCAGGTTTCGGCAGAGGATGATATCATAGGCGGATTCCCTCCCGGGAAAGGGTTGCCTCAGCATATTCCCTTTCACGAAGCGAACGGCCTCTTTTATGCGGGGGACCAGGGCGTAGTTGTCTCCCTGTGGCTCAAAATAACGTGTTCTGAATGCCAGGTTCTGGCCTCTGAATGAGGCGTTTCCATAAACGGCCCGTTTTGCCTTCTCAATGAGCTTGGCATTAATGTCCATGCCGTCGATGCGGAGCCGCGCCTCAGGAAATCCTGAATCAATGAGGGCCATGGCGACAGAGTAGGGCTCCTCACCGCTGGAGCAGGGTACGCTGAGTATTCTCAAAGGCCCATGCTTATGAGCGGACTGCCATTCGGTTTGGACATAACGAATCATAAAATCAAACGATTTTCGATTTCGGAAAAACCACGTTTCGGGCACCACCACTTCCGAAATAAATGCTTCCCGTGCCGCCTCGGAGGCCCGCAGTCGGCTGAGATATTCACCACATTTTTCGCAGTCGGAGTGAGACCTGTGGGCATCTATGGCCTTGGTGATGACCTTCGGGCCTATGGCCTTGGGTGAAAGACCGAGATCGGTTTCTATGAATGCGTTAAGTTTCTCCCGAGACATCGTCTGCGCTTTCCGGCAGTTGAAGTATTTTTACGCTTTGAGGGAGTCTGTCAATATCGATATATTGAATCATGTCACTGTCCTCCATCATCAGACCGCTGAGATAGGGGGCTTGATTTACATTTAAGCCGGTCTGAACAAAATCATCTTCTGATTTGCGGAGGGTCTCGGTGACCCGTTCCGCCATCAATCCAATGACGTAGGGCGTATTGTCCTTCCGCAGGTAATCCACGAGGATAATCCGCGTGCTCATTCGCATATTGCACGGATGTCCCTGTATGAGTTGGCGCAAGTCGATGACCGGGACGACAACGCCACGGTAATTAAAGAGGCCGGCAAAATACGCTGGGGCGTTAGGCACCTCCTTGAGTTTCACCACGGGTGCCACTTCCCTTACCCTGTCACACCGCATGGTGTATAAGGTGTCGCCAAGGTAAAACAGCAATACCAGCATGCTTCCTCCTCTGATTTCGCCCGTCCGGTTCACTTTCGGTGAAAAATACTGGGTCAATCTACCTTGAAGCGGGATACTTCGTTTTGGAGCCCCCTTGCGGCTTCTTTCAATTGCTCGATGGCCGAGTAGGTTTCATGCAGCGATTCCATGGTCTCCTGCATCTCTTCGTTCAGTTGTACCATGGATTTGTTTATCCTCTGAGCGCTTCCGGACTGGTCCCGCATGGACAAGCTGACATTTTCGAAGCTGGGGGAAAGGGTTTGTACCTGTTCGATGATGTTCCCCAGTTGCACGCTGATTTTCCCCACGTCTTCGGCGCTGTGTTTGACATCTCCGATGAATTTATCCATCTCCATGACGCCTGCGGACACGGCCGATTGCATCTCTTCAACCATCCGTTCGATATCGAGGGTGGCTACGGCGGTTTGATCGGCAAGCCGACGGATCTCTCTCGCCACCACATTGAAGCCCCTACCATACTCTCCGGCTTTCTCGGCTTCAATGGCGGCATTCAGGGAGAGGAGGTTGGTCTGGTCCGCCACCTTGGTAATGGTATCCACCACGTTGGTGATATTTTCAGCCTTTTCGTTGATGGCCTCCAAACGGCCGGATATGGATTTGGAAGCACTCTCCATGTTGTTCATGGCTGCTTCCATCCGTTTGAGATCCGTCTGTCCGGATGCGGCGAATCCGGCTGTTTCCTGAGACATGGACGCCACTTTCTCCATGGTTTCCACTAATTGGGTGGCCACCTCCGAAATGCCGTCTACGGACTTGACCATCTTATCGGTGGAGTCTACCTGGTGGGCCATGGTTGTTTCCTGTTCTTTTGCTGTTGCAGCCAATTCAGTGGCAGATGACGTCACCTGAATTCCGGAACGCTGCACCTGACCCACCACCTGCCGGAAAGATGCGGCCATATCATCCATGGCGTTAAGAAGATCTCCGATTTCGTCCTCGCGTTTGGAGGTTATCTGCGCGGTGAGATCAAAAGCGGATAATTGGCGGGCAACGCTGGAGACGGTACGAACGGGTTTCGAGACCATGGCCCTTAAAAGCAGGATGAGAGAAATGACAAGGACCAGAATGATCACCACGACCCCCGTTCCTTCGGTTAGGATCGCGCTTTTTAACTCGGATCGGGAGGACTGCTCAAATGCCTTGGCCCTTTCGGAAGCGGCGCTTTTCAACTCGTGAACCTTTTCCTTGAGCGGTTCGTCCGTATAGTAAACCCGAAACGTCCCCATGGGTTTGTCATCATAGGTGCAGGCCACTTCCACAGAGCGCTTGTCGTCAAATGCCAGGTCCTTTGTCAGGGCGGTACCTACGGTCACATCGGGATTTCGCCAGGCCGCCGCAAAAGGCTTGCCGGTCTCATCCAGGACTTTGATGGCCACGATTTCCTTGTAGTTCATGTAGGGGCGCAGCACTTCCTTGAGTCCGTCCTGATCCAGGTTATAGAGATATCGGGCCCCCACTGCGCTCAGAATATCGGCGTTGAACTCGATGTCTTTAAGGAGGGTTTTTTTCTCCTCCATTTCTCGGTTATCGATGAATTGATGAATTCGCTTTAAGGTCTCCTCAGTAAATCGGTCCACCATATTGATCTGGTATCGTATGAGCATGAATCCTCCCAGCAACACCAGGATGGAGACGATTCCGCAGGTCGATGCCACGATCTTCGTGATGATGCTCCATTTTTTCATAGTTGAAATCCAATCATGTTAAGAGGTTAACATACAAACCCGGATCTTGTCCCGAACCGTGAGAGCGGATCCAACATGGTCAGTCAGAGAGATATTTCTGAATGATTTCCTTGTACCGGCCGCTATTGCGCAACGTTTTAAGCCCCTCGTTAAAGTCGTCTCTGACCTTCTTGTCAATAAATGCCACCTTAAAGGGCGAGGGGTTGAAAAGATGCCAAATGTTAATCGGCTGCGTGGTATCGACACGGGTATTGTGTTTTCGATGATATTCGAAGATATTCTTGTCCAGAACGATGGCATCGCAACGACCGGTGTACAAGAGATTGATCTGCAGGGTCTGATCGGCTATCTCTCGGTAATCGGGGTTTTGCTTTGCCATACGTGCATAGGCTTCGCCGAGATACCGCGTGGCGTCCTGAAAGGCGACGACGTGTTTATCTTTAAGATCGTCGACGCTTCTGATTTTAAATGGGCGGTCTGCCAAGCTTACCACCACATTTTCGCACACAATGTGGTCATCGGAATAAAATGCAACGATGCCGCAAGCCGGCGTGAGGGTCAGCGCGCCATCCACTGTTTTGCTCATGAGTTCCCTTTTTACCCTGGCAAAAGGGACAAACTTGGTTTTCACGGTGTACCCCTTGGTTCCCAGTGCCTCTCTCACAATATCGAGTTCCAAACCGGAATCCGATTCCGGGATATCATAGGGGGCCAGGGCGAGTCCCACTGCGAGCGTCAGTTGCTTTTTTTCACCCGCGCATACGGGTTTGGCGGCCACAAGAGCGAACACCGCGGCCAGAACCAAACATAATGTACGGCCGATCCTGTTTACATTTAGCATCCGTGCTTCCTTGCCCATCTCAACAAGTAAAAGACCTTTGGCGCCGTGTTATGAAAAACGGAAGTGACATAAGGGCGCTTATTTATCGCCGCTGACCTTGAATCGCGACACTTCTTCCTGTAGCCCCCTTGCCGCTTCATTTAATTGTTCAATGGCTGAGAATGATTCTCGGAGGGCTTCGGTGGTTTCTTCTATTTCCTCGCTCAGGGCGACGATGGCCTGGTTAATCTTTTTTGCATTGCTGGACTGATCGTCCATGGCTGCATTTACATTTTCAAAGCTGGGGGATAATACCTTGATTTGCTCGATAATGTGCGTGAGCTGCGCACTGATATTGCCTACATCCTCGGCACTGCTTTTCACCTCGGCAATAAATTTGTCCATTTCCATGACCCCCGTGGAAACGGCCGATTGCATTTCCTCAACCATGCGTTCGATGTCCAGTGTCGCAATGGCGGTTTGGTCGGCGAGCCGGCGGATCTCTCTTGCCACCACATTGAAGCCTCGGCCGTACTCCCCGGCTTTTTCCGCTTCAATGGCGGCGTTTAGCGATAGGAGGTTGGTCTGGTCCGCAACCCTGGCGATGGTGTCCACCACGTTGGTGATGTTTTCGGCCTTCTCATTGATGGTCTCCAGACGATTGGATATTGACTTGGATGCCCCTTCCATGCTTCGCATGGCCGTTTCCATGTGGGTGAGGTCTGTCTGTCCTTTGTTGGCAAAGTCCGCGGTCTCCTGGAACATGGTGGCCACCTGGTGCATGGTATCCACCAGTTCATTGGCCACGCGGGATATGTCTTCAACCGATTTGACCACGCGTTTTGTAGAGGCCACCTGATTGGCCATGGTGGTTTCCTGCTCTCTCGCAGAGGCGGCCAACTCCGAAGCGGACGAGGTCACCTGGAGCCCGGAGTGCTGCACCTGTCCCACCAGGGCATTCAGGCTCTTTGTCATCAGTTCGATGGCGCTCAGCAGTTGACCGGTTTCATCTCCTTTGGGTTGCGTGTCCTTTTCCCCCAGTGATTTGACCGTATCGGCGGCCGCAGAAAGGTCGCCTTTGGCAATATGATCTGCAACGGTGGTGATTTTGCTTATGGGGCGTGTGAACCGGTTACCGAGGAAGAGGGCCACACCGATAACCAATAAGAGGACGGCCAGGCCGCTGATAAGCATCACCCAGATGATCTGAGAGAGACTGGATTCCACGTTTGCCTCTGCTTCTCCTGGATTCTGCCAGGGATATCGCTCAAATATGACCTCCCCTCTGTTCAGCTTGATGGCGTTGTTGACGATGGATCGAATATAGTATCGACCGGTGTTGTCTTTGGAATCCCAGATATTTTCCCCGTTTCGCTTGCCGTCTTTGGAAATAATGTAATGCCCCTTGTGATAGGGTAATTTACCGCCCAGTATGTACACATATCCCGTCTTTCCAACATCCGTGTTCAAGATGGCGTTTCGAAGGCTGTCCGGAATCTTATTGGGTGTTCCGGCAAAGAGCATGCCGATAATCTTGCCATCCGGGCCGGTGATGGGTCTAAAACAGGAGACATACCACCCGTTTCCCACATACGCGATACCGCTGAACGGTTTCCCTTTTAGGATTGAGGAAATGACGGGGCTCTTGTCCCCCTTGTTTTCGGCGGGAATGTAACTCCCGATGGCGCGGTTTCCTTTGGATGTCGCCATGGTGGTGGCCACCTGCATCATATCGCCCTGATGGTTCATGCGTTGAAATATGGCATACGTCCCCCCGAATTTGTTCTTAACCTGGTCCACATAAAAAGAACTTTCGTCCAGCTTTTTGTCCTTTCCGAGCCACGTGGTTTTCATGACCATCATTTTGGGAAGCCTGACGACCATTTCCTTGTCCGTAAACTGGTTCGTCGCCGTCCAGGAAACCGTCTCCGGAGAGAGGGAAAACCCCCCCACGGCTGAAAAAAACGCTGCAGCATCCGCTGATTTTCGATCCACATTCTTCTGGATCATGGCGTAGGTGACTTGGCACGTGTCCTGTATGGCGACGGCCAGGCGCTTCATGCTGTCACGCGCCAAGATGTCCAGTTCAGCCTTGATCCGGTCGGAGACGCTCCTTTTCTGAAAAGAGGTGATCAGAAAGGTGACCAGTACGGGGAGTATGGCGGCAATGACCGGAAGTCCGATTATTTTGTGTTTGAGCATAAGTTTCAT
>JARRPY010000152.1:0-17860 GCA_037382425.1 Deltaproteobacteria bacterium | reverse complement strand
AAATGAGATCCGTATGCCCGCGGATCAGGGGATCGCCGGCTGGGTGGCGCAGCATCAAGAGCCCTTATTGATCAATGATGCCTATGCCGATCCCCGTTTTTATCGGGAGGTGGATCGAAGGACGGGGTTTAAGACACGCAATATTCTCTGTCTTCCCCTGATCAATCGGCACCGGGAGTGCATCGGCACGCTTCAGGTATTCAACAAGCGGTCCGGAGATTTCACCAGCGAGGATGGGCGGCGGCTCGAATCGGTCTCTCACTACGTGACCATCGCCTTGGAAAATGCCAAACTCTATGAAGACCTCAAGGTATTGGACAAGGCCAAGGAGCGAGTGATCGACCACCTCTCCCATGAGTTGAAGACGCCCCTGGCCATTATCCGGAGTGTGTTGAAACAACTTGAAAGGGCGCTTGATGGGAAGCAAACTCTACGATTTCAAAAAACCTTGAAACGGGGAGATCGCCAGGTTGACCGACTCCTGGATCTTCAGAACAAGATCGACGATATCTTGAACCAAAGGCCGGAGGTCGAACAACAAAGGATCATCCATATCATCGAAAACGCTGCAGACTTGGTAGATGAGTTTAGTGAGTTGGATCACGCGTCCCACAGAAAGATTCTGGTGCTCATCTCCGAGCGGCTCCGCACTCTCTTTCACGTGGAAGCGATCCAACGGGAACAGATTAATTTAGCGCCATTTTTACGGGATGCCGCCCAAGAAGCCCGAGCCGCAATGGGCGAGCGGACACTGTTCATTGATGAAGATCTGGATGAGGCCCTCTCCCTGCAAGTGGACCGCCGAATCCTGCATCTGGTGGTGTCCGGGCTGTTGAAAAACGCCATTGAAAATACCCCGGACGAAGGCAGGATCATCATCCGCCTTGAAGATCGGGAAGACGAGGCACGCATTTCGGTAACCGATGGGGGTGTAGGGATTACAGACACGAACCGGGACCTCATCTTCGGCGGGTTTTTTCACACCGTGGACACGGAACTCTATTCATCCAAGAGGCCTTATGCGTTCAACGCCGGCGGCGCAGGGGCCGACCTCTTGAGGATGAAGGTCTTCTCCGAGCGCCTGGGATTCTCCATCGATTTCGAGACCAAGCGTTGCCCTCACCTCCCCATGGATGGAGATCTTTGCCCGGGACGAATATCTGAATGCCCCGCCGTGACACATCCTGATGCATGCCTCACCAGCGGCGGCAGCAGCTTTTATGTGGATTTCCCCTATAAAGCCTTCGCGCGGGAGAAGGAAGAGACGCATCCGGCATGATTATGGATGCGAAAAGCCCATCCCAGAACATAGACCATTCATCAGGAGCGGGATCTATGACGTTACACGAAAAGAACCAACTAAGAGAAAACCTGCTGGACGACATCTACGCCTCCACCGATCTGTCTACTCGAATGCCTAAATACATGTTTCCCGGGGAAGAGCACCATCCAAGACATGCTTACCAGATATTGCATGACGAACTCATGCTGGACGGTAACTCGCGGCAGAACTTGGCCACCTTTTGCTCCACCTGGCTGGAACCGGAACTGCGCCGACTCATGGATGAGTGCATCTCCAAGAACATGATCGACAAGGACGAATACCCTCAGACCGCAGAGATCGAAGCCCGCTGCGTCCACATGCTGGCGGATCTGTGGAACTCCCCGGATGCCGCCAATACCATCGGCTGCTCCACCACAGGTTCCAGCGAGGCGGCCATGCTGGGCGGACTGGCCATGAAATGGAAATGGCGTGAGAAGATGCACCATCTGGGGAAAGCGGCGACGCAGCCCAATTCGATATGCGGGCCGGTGCAGATCTGCTGGCACAAGTTCGCAAAGTACTGGGATGTGAAACTCCGCGAAATCCCCATGGAAGGGGACCGTCTGATCATGAGCCCGGAAGAAGTGATCACGCGTTGCGATGAAAACACCATCGGTGTGGTTCCCACCCTGGGCGTGACCTTCACCTGCCAGTATGAACCGGTACGGGAGGTGGCCGATGCCCTGGATCGGCTTCAAAATGAAACCGGTTTGGATATCCCCATACATGTGGACGGCGCCAGCGGCGGGTTTTTGGCACCCTTTACGGACCCTCATCTAAAATGGGATTTTCGTCTCTCTCGGGTGAAATCCATCAATGCCTCGGGACACAAGTTCGGTCTGGCACCTTTGGGGGTGGGATGGATCATCTGGCGGGATAAGCGCGATTTACCTGATGACCTTATTTTCAGGGTGAACTACCTCGGCGGCAACATGCCCACCTTTGCCCTCAACTTCTCACGGCCCGGCGGACAAATCATTGCCCAGTACTACAATTTTCTCAGATTGGGGAAAGAAGGCTACCGCAAAATTCACGAGGCCTGCTACCAGACGGCCGCCTATCTCGCAGACGAAATCCGCAAGATGGACCTCTTTCACGTGATTTACGACGGCCGGGGCGGAATACCGGCCCTTTGTTGGTCCCTGAAAGAGGGGGTGCCGGCCGGTTTCACTCTCTACGATCTGGCCGATCGGCTCAGGAGCCGTGGGTGGCAGGTTCCGGCCTATTCCATGCCGCCGAATCGTGAGGACCTGGTCATTCAGCGGATTCTGATCCGTCACGGCGTCAGCCGGGATCTTGGCGACCTTCTTTTGGACGACATGAAGCGGTGTATCGCCTATTTCGAGAAGAACCCGGTCACCACCCCCCTCAATGAAAAGACGGCCGGCGGCTTCAAGCACAGTTGATGGGGACGGATGCGGCGCTTCGCACGTGTTGACTGGGTCGAAACCCCCTTTATACCCTTTGACATTCGTGATATATCTCTAACAAGCGGGTGTAGCCATGACAACAAAGGAGTTTAAACGGAAGCTGAGTGCCATCTTCAGTGCAGATGCGGTGGGGTATAGCCGGATGATGGGTGTAGACGAAACCGCAACTGTCGAGGCCATTACGGACTGCCGGGCAATCATGGGTGGACTGATCATGCAGCACCGGGGCCGGGTGGTGGATTCTCCGGGAGACAACCTGCTGGCTGAGTTCGGCAGTGTGGTCGATGCGGTTCAGTGCGCGGTAGCCGTTCAAAAGGAGTTCCAGGCCCGCAACGCGGAGTTGCCTAAAAATCGTAGGATGCAGTTTCGCATCGGCATCAACCTGGGAGACGTGATTCAGGAGGAAGATCGGATCTATGGAGACGGGGTCAATATCGCCGCCAGATTGGAAGCCCTCGCAGAGCCGGGGGGAATTTGTATCTCCAAAACAGCCTTCGATCATATCGAAACGAAGCTGCCCTTGGGCTACGAATTTTTAGGCGACCAAATCGTCAAGAACATCGCCAGGCCTGTCGGCGCATATCGGGTATTGATGGAGCCAAGGGTTACGGTGGCAAACGAGGGTGGGCGGAGAAAAACCGTGCCGGTTAGACGACGCAAGAAAGCCCTCTTGGCCGGAGGGGCCGGGCTTATTCTCCTGGTCATTGCCGGCTTGATCTGGCAGTTTTATGCGCCACATCTCTCGTTGGAGATCGCCTCTCCGGAAAAGGCGGCATCTCCATCACCCGATAAACCCGCCATTGCCGTTCTCCCATTCGACAACCTGAGCGGCGATCCCGCCCAGGATTATATAGCGGACGGAATATCAGAAAACATCATAGCCGCCCTATCCAAGATCTCGGAGATGATCGTCATCGCACGCAATTCCACCTTTACCTATAAGGGAAAGCCGGTAAAAGTCCAACAGGTGGCAAAGGATTTGGGTGTTCGTTATATCCTGGAAGGAAGCGCCCAGAAGATCGGCGACCGGGTCAGGATTACGGCTCAACTCATCGATGCCGCCACAGGGCACCACCTATGGTCGGAGAAATATGACCGGGATATGAAGGACCTCTTTGCTCTGCAGGATGAAATCGCGCAGAAGATCATCGTTGAACTCCAGGTGAAGCTGACAGAAGGGGAACAGGCTCGGATCAGCGAGAAATCCACCACGAATCTGGAGGCCTGGAGCTGCGCAATGAGAGGGTTGAAGCTATTTGAGCATCCTTCGAGGGAAAACAATGCCAAGGCGATGGCGCTTTTCGAGCGGGCCGTAGAGCTGGACCCCAACTATGTCTGGGCCTGGGTGAGGCTGGCCTGGACTCACCTTGTGGCCTCCCGTCACCCCGAATGGGGCGTATCCCCGTCGGAATCATTTAGGAAGGCTGTTCAAATCTCTCGGAAGGTCCTGGCATTGGATGACGCCGACTCAGACGTCCATGCGCTTCTGGGGAACATTCTTGCCCGACAGAAACGGTTTAAAGAGGCCATTTCCGAAGGTAAAAAGGCGATTGTCCTGGGGCCGACAAACGCTCAGGCCCACGTCCTTCTGGCGGTCACCATGAGCAAGGTGGGCAGGTTTGATGATGCCATCGCGTTGGTCGAGAAGGGAATGCGCCTTCATCCCTATTATCCGGCCTACTATCTAATTTGGCTGGGCGCGGCCTACCGCATGAATGGACAATACGATGAAGCGGTGAAAGTATACCAACAACTCCTCGACCGTTCGCGAAAAGGTGAATTTCCCCTCTTTGCCGCCCATCTGTTTCTTGCGGAAGTCTACGCGGAAATCGGCCGGGACCAAAAAGCCCGGTCTCATGCCTCAGAGGTAATGAGGCTAAATCCCGGATTTTCGTTGAATAAGATCAGGAAAATCGTCACCTATGGATATAAAGATCCGGCCCTGTTGGACCGTCGGATCAATGCCCTGCGCAAGGCCGGACTGAATTGAGCCGTCACCCTAAGGCTGTTCAGATCTCCCCCGCCCCCTGGTGGCGCTTTTCCAAAATGGATGTATAACGGGCTACAGCGAGAAAGAAAAGCGAGGCTCGGATGGGGTCAGAAGGGACGTTTCAATTTCGGCGCCGCAAAATTGTTCCAGCATCCGAGCCACCCGGTCCCGCACGGAAAGGGTCCTCTCTTCGCTGCTCTCCCCCATTCCGTCGATGTTCATGACCATGGCTTGGGTTTCTTCGGTGATGCGGGTTTTAAAACCGTTCCGCCAGTTCCACCGCCGGCACATGACCTCGCCTGTTTCCACAGCCAAATAGATGATCTCCTGTGGATCGGGCTGTTCGATTTTGTCCGGATTGTTGAGGGGCGCAAACCGTTCGTCTCCCTCGGCCGGCCGCAATTCAAGGATTTGTCCGGCCTCGTTCAGGTCGTCTCCTCCCACCGGCAGGAAACCCCTTATGGAATTATCGTTCATGATGGCAACTGCTTTGTTAATGAAGGGGATTGAGGCGCCGGGTTTCTGAACCCTTTTCAGAAGGGCCAGATGAGCGGGCGGAAATTTGTTGGGGTCTGACTTGAGGTCAATGGGATCTGTCGCCGCACGGACAATCGCCTCATTTAATAGGGCCTCGAGTTCCTCTGAAACCCCATGATTGTCCATTTTTCGGGCCACGACGATGCCCCGTATGAATTCTGGAAACTTTTCGAAAATCCGTTTGTCGATACGCGTTTCAGGCATTTTATTCGCTCCCTTCTCGGCCGTCTTCCGTCCGGATCCTTTAAGCCTGGCGATCAATACGAGAAATTGGTGTCCTATCTTATGAGTCTCCGGCAGAAAACCCATTGAAACCATAGCGCAAGGTCAAGCTGTCAAACAACAAAACATGAAAAACGGCTTAACCGTCACCACTGGAGAGGTACTGACTGTCTGCGAAGTCCTTGTGTTTTACAATTCATTTTAGAAAAGAGACCTTTTTTATCTCCTCAATAAAAAGTGGACGATGTTCCGAAGTTGGTGCTCCAACTATTCTAACATCGTCATCTGTTCCTTCGTTGACTACTTTTCCATTCTTATATAGTACGAAACTTGGAGCTCTTCTTTCACCAACTTCATTATCATAGGTTCTCATAACATCTTCCTTACTCCAAAAGGAAGTATTTACAACTATATAAGCATCAACCTGTTTACCAAATTCTTTCTTTAACAAGTTCCAAAACTTGTTAGCATTTTCTTGATACTCACCTCGTTTAACAGCAATAAATGTGTACATTACCCATACTGTGTCATATTTGGAAATCTCATCCTTGAAAGTATTCACATTAGTAAGGACCTTTTCTTCATAGGCTTGTACATCAAATGGTATGAAGAAAATTATTAAAAATAAAGTTACTATATGAGACATTCTTTGCATTTTATCCTCCAAATAGTTTTACAATTTGTGTCGGTATTGTCCTTCTATTCCTTTTCAACTTTCCTCTCACTAACTCTTCTATACTTCTTCCCAGCCAAATATTGGAAATTCCACTGAAAGGATTATAATAAAGGTAAAATGGTGTCAACAGTGTGGCGGATAAAACAAATCCAACTGCATAAAAAAAGGGTCTCTTGGTATAGCTACCCGAAACCCTTTCGATTTCTGGTGCCTGGGGCGGGAATTGAACCCGCACAGAGACTTAGCTCCGAGGGATTTTAAGTCCCTTGCGTCTACCTATTCCGCCACCCAGGCAGCCTGTTTTGAAAGACAAATGTATAGATGGGCCAGGGGGTTGTCAAGCGGTTCATGGGCTGATGATGGTTGAATGGTGATTGTTGATTGAAAAACGACGGCATCATCGGTCAGGAAAGCCCGTATGGACCCCGTATAGACCTGGGACCGCCATGAACCAAAAGACACCGGATACCTGTTTTCATCTCAGGTAGATCGGGTTGGAAAAAATCCAGGGCCGAAGGCCGAAAAAGGGAACCCGCAGGTAAACCTCCACCCGGTAGACGCCTTTTTCCCTCACCTGGAAGAAAACCCGTCGGGCCACCCGCCTTTTCAGGAGTACGCCGTCTTTTATGAGCCGAATCTCCCCTCTTTCCGGACTCGTGATAAAAAACCTTCCGCCGTGGAACACGTCCTCCTGACCTTGCGTCAATTGGATGCCGTTTTCCGCCTTAAAGGCGAAACCAAACCCCCTTCCCAGTGCCAGCCGATCATGGGCGATAAACACCCGACCCTCTCTGAGTGCATCGTAAACCTGGGACTTTGCCTCATCAAAGCTCCTGGATAACGGCTGCTTCAACAGAATGTGAACATTAATGGAATTGAGTGTGTAGGCATACGGCAATGGCCTCAGTTTGAAGCGACCCAGATTGAACACCGCTCCGTGGGTGTCTGATCCGCCGATAGCCACCACGCGTCGGCGTTGGCACAACATATCCCAGAATGAAAGCGTCTCCCTGCTGGGGCCTTTCAACATTTGGGCCTTGAACAGGAGAAACAAGACACCGTGAAGGGGCGTCTTGATGCGCTCCTTAAACCGGGACGCAAAATTCCAGATGCAGATCCCTGTGAATCCCTCAACCGAGGTATCATCCCAGGTGTAGGCAATACAATGCTCTTTGAAAGGCATCCCCTTTTCAAAGGGATGGGCCAAGAACCCGAATCCCCCCTGCTGGTTGACCCGATCGATCACGCTTTGTGGACTCAGGCCGTCCCCCCGCACCAGTGTTTCGAGGTCGAAGGCCAGGTAATGGTGGTACCGCCGGCCGATCTCCAGGCCCATCATCACAGGCAGGCCCTCATAAAATCCCTCATCCTCAAGATGAATAGAATCCGACATCCATTCGTGATCATTAATGATAATGAATTGAAGACCGTTTCTTTTTGCACAACGGGCGATCTCCGGGATGGCCGCGGCGCCATCGGAGTAGGCCGAGTGGATATGGAGGTTTCCTACATATTCGTAAGCCGTATTCATCGTCATTTATCCTTTCATTCCAGGATGGCCAATCGCTCAACGCCCATTCCCATGGGTTTGAATATCGCCAGCCAGCCGATGGCCAGCACAGCCCCAAATGAGACCCCCACAAAGAGCCATTCGAGCGGAGAGATGGGATCTCCTCTGACGTCGGCCATAAAGAGCATATACACGGGTCCGGCTTCCAGGACGATCACCAGCCCAATAAAGAGGGAACTGACGATCATATACAAAAGTCCGCCGAATCCGGTGGAAACCTGGGCGATGTTCTCGTGTCTGAATTTAGGATACATGGCCCCGAACCCCACACCCAGGGAGATAATCCCAAAGACCATCAGGAACGTGGTGGCCACCGTAAGTCCCATCATGAACGGCGTTACTTCCAGGAAACAGTTGGTCAATACAATGAGGATCTCGCCCAGCATCATCATGGGCAAAAGAAAGAGAACAAATTTTCCCCACAGAAATCGCTTCAACCCCAGAGGCGAGGACCGAATCACCCAGTAGGATTGGCCTTCGGCGCTGACCGCGGTGTACACAAACCGCGTGCAGACCGCGGAGAGCACAAACCCGGCAAGGCCCATATTGAGGAAGGCCAGTTCATTTTGAAGAAAATCGAGCCGCATGGGGCTCTTATCCAGCGGGAGCACACTGAAATTGTACACGTACACGATCACCAGTGCCCCCAGGAGGAGCAATTGTGACCATTGGGTGTTGTCCCTGAAAAAGACCCGAATATCCTTGGCCATGACGGCTGAGAGATCCTTGTTGAACGGGGCCGTGAGGATCCGGATCAACAACGACAAAAAGGGCTTGCCTCCTGTGCGCCGCTGCCTGGCTTCCTGGGATTTGGAGAATCCTTTGACATAAACAAACCCGGCCAGCCAGACATTCACCACCACCACCGCTCCGGCGGTACTCCACGTCAGAAGATTCTCAAACAGCCCCCCGCCGCCCTGTCCGGAGGTCAGACCGTCCCACAGGATCCTGGCCACCCAGTGACTGGGGAGATAGGGAGAGTCCGGCGCCTTGAGCGCGCCCATATATTCCACAATGGTGAAAAAGGCCTCGGGGTTCACCAACCGCTCGGGTCTCAGGAAACGGAAAAACAGATACAGGGCGATGACCATCACCACAGACAACAGCAGGATGATGTCTTTGGTGCGACGGGCCGGAAACACGTGAACCAGGATCATCGTGAGGAGAATCCCCAGTCCCGAGGCAATCACGGCCATGGCCAGATTGATATGGATGAGGGTCACATAGAACAAGGGGGGCGGCCGATACAGCCAGGCATAGGCCATGAAAATGGGGAGGCCGAACACGATGACCATCCAGGAGCTGTCGATAAAGGTGTTCACTGAGCGCGAGATAAAAAGCGTTTCAACGGATACCGGCGTCGAATGACAGAATTCCAGGTCTTTGGACAGATAGAGGTTGGAGAGCGCCGTGATGATGTTGCTGAACATGAGAAGGGAAAAGAAGGTGAGCAGTACCATGGAGAGGAGATGTCTGGCCAGAATATCGCCGATCATTTCCACGGATTGGAAATAGAGGAGAACCCGGCAGGAGATGACGAACATGCCCCCGCAGAAGGCCAGCCCCAGGGCCCCCATCACCAACGGTCGCCTTCTTGCCGAGTTCTCCGAGCGACGGAACCGATTTTTGAGGCCGAGCATCCTCGGTCTAAGGAGCAGATAGAGGTCGCTCATGGGCCAAATGTCCACCTTCGGTCAGTTTCAGAAAGATCTTTTCCAGGTTGCCGTCCACCCCGGCCTGCGATTTCAACTCCTCACCGGAACCCTTGGCGATGACACGGCCGGCCTGGATAATGGCGATTTCATCGCAAACCTCTTCTGCCACCTCGAGAGAATGGGTAGACATGAAAATCGTGACTCCCCTTTCCGCCTCCTTCTTGAAGAGGTCCTTGACCAACTTCGCTCCCCGGGGGTCCAGGCCCACCATGGGTTCGTCCACGATGAGCACCTTCGGCTGGTGAAGCAGGGCCGAGGCCATGATCAGTCGCTGCCTCATTCCGTGGGAATAGCTCTCAATCAATTCATCCCGCCAAAGCGTGAGATCGAACAGGTCGAACAATTCCAAAATGCGGACATCAAGGGAAGGGCCGGGGTCGAGATGATAGAGTCCGGCCACGAGTTCAAGAAATTCATGGCCGGTTAATTTTTCATAGATAAAGGGCCGATCAGGGATGAATCCGACCCGCTCTTTCACGGCGGCGGGATTCTCGGCGAGATCGAGGCCGTCGATGATAATCCGGCCTTCGGTGGGTTGAAGCACCCCCGCCATCATCTTAATGGTGGTGGTTTTGCCCGCACCATTGGGACCCAGGAAACCGAAGCGCGCGCCTGCCCTCACCTCGATATCAACACCATCCACGGCCCGGAGATCCTTGTAGACCTTGGTCAAGTTAATGAGGCGAATCATAGGCATAATCTAAAATGTCCAGCTCAAGCTGCCCCATTAAGGCGATCAGATCCACCTGTTTGTCCATTTCTCCCCGGACCAGTTGGATATGGGTGGCATCTGCGGGCATCTGGTTCAACGTGGGATCCATGGAAACCCACTTGCCCACATAGGCCTCCACCCACGCATGATAATAAAAACGTCCATTGGTATAGACCAGTCCCACGCAGACCCGTGCCGGTATTTTCAGGGCTCTTAGGAGCGCGGTCAACAGCACCGCGTGTTCATTGCAGTCCCCTACCGGATTTTTCAGGACCGTCAGGGCGTCCGGAACGCTGACCACCGGCCGTTTTTCCATGTGGGTGTACACCCATCCCATGAGACGCCTGGCCGCTGCAACCGGGTCGTTCACACCCCCTGAAATTGCGCCGGCCTTTTTTAAAATGGCCGGGTGATCGCTCTGGATGGTCAACTCCGGCTTCAGATAGGACGCCATTTTGCCCGAGACATCATTGTACGGCAACCGATATTCTCCTCGAGTCGGTAATTTCTCCTGCACGATATCCAGGACGTCCCCTTTGAGCGACTGCCTGCCCTGATCCACCGCGGCCCCGTCCAGTACCGAGGGGGGGAAGCCCTTCAACCTCACTTTCAGGTGCCGAATATCCCGCGGCCGGGTTAATCTCCGATCCGATTTGACGGCGGCCAGTTCATAGAAATCGGCCCCCGCTCCCCCGCTCACCCCTTTGGTCGCCTCGGCGCCGCTGGACTTGACCAGTGTAAGCCCCATGAACCCCTCCTCCTTCAGCAACACCCCTTTTTCATTCACCCAAAAAGAGAGGCCCCGGCCGTACAACTGCATTTGAAGCCGAAACGCCGGATAGGTAATGCCGTTGACCTCCACAGACGATTTTTCGACCACTTTGATCTCAACGGATTTTCGGCTCATGGTGGAGGGATCAAAGAGGGGAAACCGAAACGACTGACCGGGCACAAGTTCGCGGCCCCTGAAATACTGGGACATACCGGCGCCGATGACCACCGGTCCGTCTAAGTGAATGGTCGACTGCTCGCGATGCTTCCCCTCTCCGGTCTGAATATGCATCACCCGTCCATCCACCTCACCTGAAATCTGGAAAGAGACCACACCGGACGTCAATCTGAACAGAAATTTCTTCAGAAAAAACTCACGGTCCACCACCGCACGCGTCAGAGACTGCATGACACTCGACTGGCCCATGAGGTTCAGATTGAGGAAAATCTCCTCCTGGATCAGATACCCCGCCTCAAGGGGATTGATCTGATTCATGGCATATCCCACCTTGCGATCCTTAAGATAGATCTCCATCCAGTCCCGTTCAACATGGGCGACACTTAATTTTTCGTCTTTTATTTCAGCCGCTTGAGTCTCATTATTCAAGTTTCGACTGACCCATATCCCCATCAGGACCATCCAGAAGGCCACCACCGCGCCTCCGGTGATATGGAACACGATTCTTTTCCTGCTTCGTGTCATGCGTCTTTTACTCTTGGATATGAGCAACGGTGGAAGGGATTGAGAATAAACGGTCGGGGCGATGATGTTCGGTCCGCCATGGTCTGGATGCCTCACATTTTATACTTTCCAAAATCCTCAGGATTGAGGTTTTCCAGAATATCCTGCCACTTCTTGCCTTTCTCCGACTTGTCCTGGGGCTCCGCCTTGAGGTTTATCTGGCTCGATTCACTAATGACCTTATCCGCCACGAACACCGGGGCGGATAATCTGAGGGAAAGGGCTATGGCGTCGCTGGGCCTGGCATCGATGGACATGTCTTTGTCTTCGAATGTGAAATGAATTAGTGCATAGTAGGTGTTGTCTTTAAGATCACAGACCTCGATCCTGTTCACCTTGATATTGACCATGTCCAGCATATTCTTCAAAAGATCATGCGTCATGGGCCGTGAAAACCGGACGCCTTCCAGTTCGCTGGCAATGGCCGTCGCCTCTAGCAAACCAATCCATATGGGCAGGGTTGCCTCTCCGTCAACCTCTTTGAGAATGACGATTGGACTGTTTGTGACCGGGTCTACGGTCAAACCGGATACGACCATAGGCGTATACATTATCTCCTCCTTCAGGTGATCAGGATCACATGGTATTTCTTATATATTCATGCATCACACCCATTTTGTCAACAAAATGAGAAGGAATAATTGGTAAATTCCCCTCCCATGGCCCATGTTCAACTTTGCGCCTTGAAAGATGTAGGCGTTCATATTAGATTTTAATTTTTATAATGGTTGACGGATTAAGGATCAATAGGACATCACCCCATGCCCCTAAAACAGACCCAGTTTCCATTCATATTGGACTACAAGCCCCGTTTCTTTCTGACCTGGTTTCTGTATCGGCTGTTTAAGCGCGTCAGTTTCAATGAAACCATGGCAGGGGAACTGAAACGGATGAACCGGGAGGGGACCGTAGTTTATGCCATTAAATACCGGGGGGCGCTGGATTACCTGTTATACCATTTCCTTTTCCTCAAGCACCGCCTCCCCTTCCCTAAACTCACCCTGGACCTCAATATGGCCCTGGTCTTACCCCTGGCCGATGTCTTCAGGATCTTGAAGTTCCACACGGGTCATCTTCTCAAACATGGCCGGCTACGGGATAAGGCCCCTTTCTTTGAGGCGGCCGTCGAAGAGAAAATTACCTCTCTCATTTGTCTGGTGGATCCCAAGGGGTTTAGAAAGCACTATATTCATGCCAGAAAAGATGCCCTCCATCTACTCCTGGAAACCCAAAAAGATATGGGCCGACCCATCTTCCTGGTCCCGCTCCTCGTCCTCTACAAAATGGCACCGGAAAAAGAGGTGCCGAACCTGAGGGAAATCTTCTTCGGCTTCAAGGACAAACCGGGCACTCTGAGAAAGATCATTCTTTTTTTCAGGCATAACCGCCGTGCCTTCATCGATTTCGGTACGCCGATTAATTTAAAAGAGACCCTTTCGGACTCCGCCGATCACCTGACGCTGGAACAAACGGCCGAAGCAGTCAAACGACAAGCCATAGAGGGCATCGATCGACAAAAGCGGATCATTCTCGGTCCTGTCATGAAATCGAGACAGCAACTGAGGGAAATCGTTTTAAAGGACCCGCGGGTTTCAGAAGCCATCGACAGCGCCGCCTCGAAAAACAAAGGCCGTCTCAAGCGACTCAGGAAAGACGCGTCACGTTATTTCAATGAGATCGCCGCAGACTACAATATTACGTACATTGAATTTGCCAACATCGTACTGACCTGGATCTGGAAACGGATGTTCGAGGGCATCGACGTACCCAAGGAAGAACTGGCAGCGGTCCGAAAGTGGGCCGGTAAGGGGCCATTAATATACATCCCCTCCCATAAGAGTCACATTGACTATCTGGTCCTGAATTATGTCCTCTATCGCCACCACATGCATGTCCCCAGAATCGCAGCAGGGAACAACCTCAACTTCTGGCCCATCGGCCGTTTTTTCAGGAAATCAGGGGCCTTCTTTATTCGGAGAAGCTTCAAAGGTGCGCGGCTTTATACCGTTATCTTCAAGCAATACATTAAGGCTCTTCTGAAGGAGGGACATCCCCTGGAATTCTTCATTGAAGGCGGTCGAAGCCGTAGCGGCAAACTGATTCTGCCCAAAATCGGCTTTCTCTCCATTCTGGTGGAAGCCTATAGTGAAGGCTTTTGTGACGACCTTATCTTTATCCCCACATCCATCGTCTATGACCGGATCATTGAAGAAAACGCCTATCTCAAAGAACTGGGAGGGGAAAAGAAACAAGGCGAAAGCTTTCATCAAGTGGTAAAGGCCGGCCGGTTCTTGAAAAAGAAATTCGGGAAGATCTACATACGATTCGGAAAGCCCCTGTCCCTGACGGACTTCATGGGACACCACCCTGAGGAAGGCGTGACCGGATATAAACCGCTGGCATTCGATCTCATCCGGTCCATCAACAGTGCGACCCTGGTCACCCCTTTTGCCATTATGGCCACCGCCGTACTGACCCGGCACCGGCGTGGGTTTCATCTTCCGGAACTGAATGAAACCATTGCCATGATCCTGGAGTTCCTCAAAACATATCGCGTCCAAACGGCTTCCACACTCAATCAGCATCAAAATGCCCTGCAGGAAACTTTGGCCTCATTGATGAACACCGGGGTGATCAACACCCTCGAAAACGTGGATGGCACCGAAACATTTTATTACCTCTCCGAGGAAAAGACACCCGAACTCTCCTATTACAAAAACAGCATTATCCACTATTTTGTCTCCCACGCATTCGTGGCTGTTTCGCTGTTGGCCGGAAGGGAAGAGATAACCGGTCCCCGTCAAATCGAATCGGACTATGATTTTCTCAAGGACACGTTTCGATTTGAGTTTATTTACCATGAGGGAGAGAATATCAGGGCCAATATTGATGAACAGGAAAGAAACGATCAGATGTGATAAAAAACATGGCCTACCTTGGGCATCGGTTTAATAAACAGGGGGTCATCAACCACATGGAAGCGGTCAATTCCCTCAACTTTAAAAATGCCGTGCACTTCATCAACAGAGACATCTTGGCCAACAAACCGTCCCTCGAATCGAGCGACCTAAATATCCGTCATGAAATTCCTAGCGGCAAGGCGCCGGATAGGATGGAACGGCTTTCCAAATTCAGCCAGCGGCTACACACCCTATCTCATTAACACCGTTTGAATACACCGTGAATTCGTCGTCAGAAGCTGATTTCCTCCCCCACTGGCCACGCCGGATACCCCGGCCGGTAAACATCGCCATCGAGCGACTTTTAACGGCCGGGCACGAGGCTTATATCGTCGGCGGAGCGATCCGAGACGCCTTTCTCAACCGCCTCGTGACAGACTGGGATGTGGCCACTTCGGCCAACGCCGGCAGCATTCGGGATTTGTTCGAAGATAAGACCTGTGTGGTCCTCAAACACGACACCGTTACCATCCTGATCGCGGGGCAGTCTATCGAGATCACCCGTTTCAAGGGCGCTCAAAAGACGGTGCTGTCCGACCTGGCCCGCCGGGATTTCACGGTGAATGCCATGGCGTGGGATACAAAAACGAGGGCGCTCATCGATCCCCACGACGGATTGAGAGACATTCAAATGAAACGGATTCGGGCCGTGCGCGATCCCAAAAAACGCTTCCAAGAGGACCCTGTAAGACTCCTTCGGGCCATACGGCTCCAGGTAGAACTGGGGTTTCGCATTGAGGACCGTACCCTGGAAGCGATTCCTTCCATGGCCGACGAGATATCATCGGTTTCACCGGAGCGCATCAGAGACGAACTGATCAAAATCCTCTTGGCTCAGAAACCCTCAGGTGCCATCAACATCTTACGGTCCACGGGCCTGCTCAAGCGTCTCGTGCCGGAGTTGTTGGAAGGGCACCTCATGAGGCAAAATGCATATCACCGGTATACGATACTGAAGCACACATTAATGACCGTTGACCGGGTTCCCCCAGATCCGATATTGCGGTTGGCCGCCCTCCTTCACGATGTTGCCAAACCACGGGTCCGAATGAAGGCAGCGGGTGAGTGGCGGTTTTACGGGCATGAAAAGGCCAGCGCCCAATTGGCGGAAGTTATCTTGAACCGGTTGAGGTTCAGCAAAACCACCATCCATAAGACGATCCATTTGGTCGCCCATCACTTGATCGACTACACGCCGCTTTGGACGGATGCGGCGGTCAGACGATTCATTCGCCGGGTCGGCAAAGAAAATATCCCGGCTCTCCTGGCACTTAGAAGAGCGGATCTGGCCACCCATACCCAGGGGGACCGCGCTCTAAAACGCCTCCGAGGACTCGAAGAACGGCTGAAGGCCCAAATCCGTTTACAGCCCCCCTTAGGACGAAAGGATCTCTGTATAGACGGAAACCAGGTGATGGCCGTAACTGGATTGTCCCCCGGTCCTGAAGTGGGCCGCATATTGAGGAACCTGAGTGAAGCGGTTCTGGAAAACCCTGAATTGAACACCCGGAAAACACTCATGGAGCTGTTAATAAAAAGAGATCCACACCACAATTCATAGAGAGAAAAACAATTCCGCCATTGACCCTTGACCATCCACACCTGATACTCTATACTCCGCTCACCCTATTGAGCACGGTCGATTTCCGACTTACGTTCCGGGGGCATTCACTCAGGGAAACGGCACGCGCTCCCTTTTTTAAATCCGGAACGCATCGAAACACATAGCAACATGAAGAACCGTCTGATCTATGAGAATATTTAAACTATCGAACGCAACCATTAGCTCTTCGATTCGGATCGCCACACTCATTTTGGTCCTCTTTGCCCTGGGATGTGTAAACGATGCCTATCAGACAAAACCGACCCCTCCGGTGCCGGCAAACGCCCAAAAGGTCAAAGAGACAAAAGAGGAAATCCATGTCGAGATATCCCCGCCCAAATCCGATGCGGCTTCCCCAACGTCCATCGTAACGAGACAGGCAGCTCAGCCTTCGGGCACACATTCGGTGAGGTCAGCGTCGGAAACCGAAGCAAATCCCCCTGCCCCGACAATTCACAAATCCGAGAGGCCCTCCACATTCACCGAAGACAAAACCAGAGTAAAAACGGATCAGGAATTGCTCGATTCCGCTCTGGAATTCTGTAACGCGGCCACCGACTTCTGGAACCAGGGAGATCTTGACAATGCCATGGATGCCCTCGATCAGGCCTATTCCCTGATATTACAGGTCGACCCGGATCAATCACCGGAAATCCTTCAGCAGCGGGATGACCTCAGGATCACCATATCCAAGAAAATCATGCAGGTCTATTCCTCCAGGTTTACGGTGGTGAATGGAAAACATCATGCCATTCCATTGACCATGAATGCGGACGTAAAGCGGGCCATCAGCTTATTCCAGGGGAGTGAAAGAAAATTCTTCCTGAGGGCCTATCAGCGGTCCGGTAAATATCGCCCCATGATCCTGAAAAAATTGAAGAAAGCGGGACTCCCTCAGTCGCTTTCCTGGCTGCCGCTCATCGAAAGTGGATACACGGTCCGCGCACTGTCCAGGGCGCGAGCCCTCGGCATGTGGCAATTTATTGCATCCACCGGTTACAAGTACGGACTCGAAAGAGACCGATGGGTGGATGAACGTATGGATCCGGAGAAAGCAACAGACGCCGCCATCGCCTATCTCACGGAACTGCATCAGATCTTCGGGGACTGGCTCACCGTCCTCGCCGCCTACAACTGCGGCGAGGGGCGGGTCCTCAGATGCATTAAGGATCAGCGAATAGACTATCTGGACCATTTCTGGGATCTGTATTCAAAGCTTCCCAGCGAGACGGCATTCTATGTACCCAAATTCCTTGCCGTGCTTCATATCGTTAATGATCCGAAGGCGTACGGATTTGAGCTTCCTCCGGTGGACGGAGAAATCAAGACGGATGAGGTCATGGTTCACAAACCGATGCATCTTAAAACCATGGCCAAATATCTCGGTGTTTCCTATATGACGTTGAGGAATTTGAACCCTGCCTTGAGGTATTATGCCACACCCGATCGGCCATACGCCTTTAAGGTGCCGGAAGGAGATGGTAAATTGCTCGTGGCGAAGTTAGACGCCATCCCCAGGTATCGCCCGAGTTATCCCACGTATGTCACTTACAGGGTCAGGAGAGGGGACAACCTTTCCGGCATTGCCGGTCGCTATAGAGCAACGGT
>JARRPY010000151.1:0-9730 GCA_037382425.1 Deltaproteobacteria bacterium | reverse complement strand
GGCGGCGGAGATCCTCAAGACAGGAGAAGAATACACGGTATTTGACATCGGTGATATCGAGAGGGATCGGATCGAGCGGATCGTCCATGGGCTGGGCATCCCCTTTTCCTTCGATGCCGTGGCGGTCTGTGCCCAGGACCACGGCGTGCCACCCGAAGGGGTGTCTCATCTGGACTACCGTCATCAGGTCTTCAAGACCGCCCTCGACAAGGCCCCTTTTCCGCACACCCTCCTTTATGGGGCAGCGGAAGTTCCCCGGACATTCAACCGTCTCTGTTCCATTGCCCGGCGATCCGGAGCGTTGCCGGCCGGGGAGGTATTCGTCATGGACAGCGGTATGGCGGCCATCCTGGGGGCCTCCATGGACCCCAGGGCCAAAACGCATGAGCGGTTCATGATTCTCGATATGGCCACGTCTCATACCTTGGGCGCGGCCATGTATCAAGGGGAGATCGCCGGATTTTTCGAATACCATACCCGGGATATTGAACCCGGACGGCTGGAGGAAATGATCGAGGGGTTGGCGGAAGGGTCCCTGGACCACGCCCGGGTTCTAAAAGAGGGAGGCCACGGGGCCTACATCCGAAAGGCCGTGGGAACGGGCGTCATGGATCTCATCATCACCACCGGGCCGAAACGGCGGATCGCCAGATCTTCATCCCTTTCCCTTTTTTTGGGCGCACCCCTGGGAGACAACATGATGACCGGGACCGTAGGGCTTCTGGAGGCGCTCCGTCGGCATAAGGGGCTCGCGCCCATTTCCTATCTCTGAGCAGGAGATACGCCGGCCCGCGGCACTGGGTCGATTCGGTGATGCCCTGAGGCCTATACCCCTCCCCCTACTTTCCGGGCAGTAGTCGTTTTGCCTTTTCGATGACGCCATCCACAGTGAAGCCGAATTGACGGAAGACCTCATTCCCAGGGGCTGATGCACCGAAGTGGTCGATCCCCATAATTGCGCCATCCGTTCCGGTGTACCTCTCCCACCCCATGCTCGCGCCTGCTTCCACTGCGAGCCGTGCGGAGACATCAGGCGGGAGGACCGCTCTTCGGTAGTCCGCCGGTTGTGCATCGAAGAGTTCCCAGGAAGGTATGCTGACCACACGTGCCGAAACATGGTCTTTTTTCAATGCCTCATAGGCGCCCAGCAAGAGCTGAACCTCCGACCCGGAGCCCATCAAAATGATAGCCGGTTTCTCGTCTGCGGATCCGGCCAGGACATACCCGCCGCGGCGGAGACCCTGCGCAGAGGCATATCTGCTCCGGTCAATAACGGGGAGGCTTTGCCGGGTCAGAATGAGGGCCGTGGGGCCTTCCCGCCGCTCTAAGGCGACCTCCCAGGCTTCCACGGTCTCCTGGGCGTCGGCCGGCCGGATGACCGCCAGTCCCGGAACGGCGCGGAGGCCGGCCAGGTGTTCGATGGGCTGGTGGGTGGGCCCATCTTCTCCCAGGCCTATAGAGTCATGGGTGAAGACATATATGACGGGGAGTGCCATCAGGGCGGCCAACCGCATGGCGGGACGCATGTAGTCCGAGAAAACAAGGAATGTGCCGCCATAGGGAATCAGGGCCTTGCTGAGAGCCAGACCGTTTAAGACCGCCCCCATGGCGTGTTCGCGAATGCCGAAATGAATATTGGGCCCTCCTTCAGTACGGAACTCACCGAACCCTTTCAAATAGGTGTTGTTGGAAGGGGCGAGATCGGCCGACCCGCCGATCAGCCCCGGCAAATACGGGGCGACCGCGGCGAGGACCTGGCCAGAGGCCTTTCGTGTGGCCAGGTTCCCCTGATCCGGTTTGAATCGAGGGAGCGCCTCTTGCCACAGCTTGGGGTCCGGGGCGTTGTGCATGGCCTCCCACTTCTTGGCCATGTCCGGGTGTGTCTTTTGATATTCGTCATAACGGGCGTTCCACCTGGACTCCAGTTCGTTTCCCCGTTCACGAGCCTCGAGAAAAAAGGTCCGGACATCTTCGGGAACGTAAAAGGTGGGTTCCTCGGGCCAGTGGCAGTTCTTCTTTGTTGCGGCCACCTCTTCTGGCCCCAGAGGCGCGCCGTGAGCGCCCGCCGTGTCCTGCTTGTTGGGACTCCCATGGGCAATGTGGGTCCGGGCGATGATCAGGGAGGGTCTTGATGCCTCCTCTTGGGCTGTCTTGAGCGCCGAAAGGGCCGCGTCAAGGTCGTAGCCGTCCACTCTCTGAACCTGCCAGTGGTAGCTTTCAAACCGCCTTCCCACGTCCTCGGAGAAAGCAAGGTCGGTTTTCCCCTCAATGGTGATTCGATTGTCGAGATAAATATAGATGAGTTTCCCCAGACCGAGATGCCCCGCCAAAGAAGCGGCTTCCGAGGAGATGCCTTCCATCATGTCCCCGTCACTCACCAGGCCGTAGATAAAATAGTCGATCAGATCCATGTCCGGCTTGTTGAACATGTGGCTCAGGTATTTTTCAGCCATGGCCATGCCCACGCCCGTGGCAAAGCCCTGGCCCAGGGGACCGGTGGTGGTTTCCACTCCCGGTGCACACCCATATTCCGGATGACCCGGAGTTCGGCTTTCCCATTGTCGGAAGTTTTTGAGCGCCTCAATGGAGAGATCGTAACCCGTCAGATGCAGCATGGCGTAGAGCAGCATGGACCCATGACCTGCGGACAGCACGAACCGGTCCCGGTTGGCCCAATCAGGATTGGCGGGATTGAATTCCATCACCCGGCTCCACAGCAAATACATGGACAGATCCTTTCTTTACGCCAAATAGGTTTCATTGTGGTAAGGCAGGTTCCTTTTTAAGTGCACTCGCCGGAAAAGCCCGCCATTTCACGCATGTTGCAATGATGTGCTCTGGCGATGACCGGTGGAGGCGGATCGGTGCTGAATTCCGCCACCCTGTAGGGTGTGCCGTGCGTTCGGATTGACCATACGGAATTCTCACCCGTTTGTCCATGGTTTCTTGTGGGGGCCGCTATGCGCATCGGTTGAGAATCTTCGGATGGCCGTTTTCAGATACGCATCACAATACTTACAGAATTCAAGGGGCGTGGCGTCCAGGTCCCGGAGGTTCATGGAAATAAGTCCTGGGAAGGGCGCGCCTGGTTCACGCGGTCTCTCAACCTAAAGAGGGATACCAGCGCGCATTGGCCCCCTTCCCGGGCCTCACCGAAGACGTGGGTGAAGACCGGGATAAAGAGATCCACATTCAACACGCCCAGGATTTTCGTGTGGGTGTCACCAAATGTCGATTCCAGACGATTTAAGATGTGGGCCGCATTGTACTGGTTCCTGAGGGGGTCATGGGCATAGCGGGCCTCGGGCAGGGGCTGAAGGATGTCTGCATCCAGATGAAACAACGTTCGGATGTGAGACACGATGGCTTTACACGCAATATCCGGTACGCGGCCTATGGGGACCACGAGAACGGACTGCTTTTTCACAATGCCCGGAACCGTTTTCAATGAACTTACCGGGTTCGTTTCAAATCGAGTCGCTTGATCATCTTATGGAGGGTGACGCGGTTGATCCCCAATATGTTCGCAGAATGGGTGACATTCCAGTTTTGGGACTCCAGGATTTCCTGAATGTAATGGCGCTCCATTTCCCGGAGCGTCTGCGGCTTTGCGTGTGCCCCTGTGCCGGGCTGAAGAAAAGCAAAATCATCGGCCTTGAGGGTCCTGGCTTTGGAAAGAACCACCGCCCTTTCAATGGCATTTTCCAGTTCACGCACATTTCCCGGCCAATGGTAAGCGGAGAGGAGGGCCAGAGCCTCTCTATTGACCCGGTCAACCTTTTTGGTGGTCTGGTGGCTGTATTTATTCAAGAAGTGATGCACCAAGAGGGGGATATCCTCCTTTCTTTCTCGCAAGGGGGGGATATGGATCTTGATGACCTTGATGCGGTAGAGAAAATCCTCCCTGAAATCCCCTCGGTCAACCGCTTCTTCCAGGTTGCGGCACGTGGATGAAATCAGCCGAAAGTCCACATCCACCGTGTGTCGATCTCCGATACGCACGATTTTCTTCTCTTCCAACACCCTCAGTAGGTCCACCTGCATTTTTGCGCTGATTTCACCGATTTCATCGAGGAACAGCGTGCCGCCGGAGGCCACCTCCAGAAATCCTTTTCTGGAACGATCCGCTCCGGTGAAGGCCCCCTTCTGATGGCCGTACAGCTCGGTTTCGAGGAGGTTTTCCGGTAAGGCGCCGCAGTTGATGGCGATAAAGGGCCCGTTGGAACGCGCACTCTTGGAGTGAATGGCCTTGGCCACCAGTTCTTTGCCGGTTCCGGTCTCCCCGGTGATCAGAACGGACGCATCACTCTGCGCCACCTCCGTGATCATGGCAAAGACTTCCTTCATGGGCGCGGCCTGGCCGATGATGTCGTCGAAGCGGGTCATCTGTTCCAACACGCCCTTGACATACTGGTAATGGGTCGCCATTTTGCGCTGGTTGGTGACTTTTTCCAGAACCAGATTCATTTGATCCGGCTTGAAAGGCTTGAGCAAGTAATCGCTTGCCCCCTTTTTCATGGCTTCCACTGCCGATTCGATGGAGCCATAGGCCGTGATGATGACCACGTCGGTTTCCGGGTATTCCACTTTTACCTTTTCCAGCAGTTCCATGCCCCCCATCTTGGGCATTTTGATGTCCACAAAGAGGAGATCAAAGGGGCTTTCTTCGAGCTTTTTTAAGGCTTCAAAGCCGGAGGCGGCGGTCTCTACGGCATGGCCGGACTTTTGGAACCAGTGAAAGAGGGATTCCCGGACGATCATTTCATCGTCAACCACCATAATTCTCATGGGTTTGTTCATGCCATGTCCCCAATCTTTTGTTTATCGGTCAAGGGGAACCAGGTGCGAAAAGTGGTTCCTTTGCCCGGCTCACTCGTCACCGAGATGTCCCCATGATGACTTCGGACGATGCCATAGACGATGGAAAGGCCCAAGCCCGTCCCTTCTCCGGGTTCTTTGGTGGTAAAAAAAGGATCAAAGATATTGTCCAGATAGTTTTTGGGTATCCCGCACCCCTCATCCCGAACCATGACTTCGGCACGTCCCGATGCGGCGTCTTTCCTGGAGGAGATGGCGATGACCCCGCCTCCGGCCGAGGCATCAATGGCGTTGAAGACCAGATTCAGGAAACACTGCTGGAGTTGATTCAGGTCCCCGTTTATGTTGAGGACCTGCGGGGACAATTCGAGCTTCAGTTCGATATCCTGGAGTTGCATGTGGTGTTTGGTCAGCGTGATGACCGATTGCAGCACCTCATTGACATCGATCTGCTTTGTGTCTGAGATGGATTCCCTGGCAAACGAGAGGAGACCGGAAACGATCTTGCCGCAGCGCTCCAGTTCGCTGCACATGAGGTCGAGGTAGTTTCTGAAGTCGTCGAGGTCCTCGGCGGACGGGGTTCCGTTTTCCAGGATCGACTTCATTAAAGATCCAAAGGTCAACAGGCCCTGGATGGGATTATTGATCTCGTGGGCACAGCTGGCCGACAGCTTCCCCAGCGTCAACATGCGGTCTTCCTTCACCACATTGCCGAGATTCGTTTTCAGCTCGCGAAGCCGTTTTTCCCATCTTGAGGGGAGTTCTTCCGTAATCTCCCTTCGGATCTCCACCACCCGGACAATCTCATTGTCCGCGTTTTTTATGGGATAGGTCTCCAGGTTACAGTAGGATCGCTGACCGCCCGGTTTTTCCTGCTCTCGGATGACCTTGGCGATTTCACCGGTTTGAAGGGTCTCCAACATGGGGCAGCTCATTTCCGGCTGCCATTGGTAACAGGGAGAGGTAAATCCATAGATGACTTCATAGCATTTCCGCCCCAAGGCCTCCTCCCTCGAACGGCCCATGGAGGCCAGGTAGCCGTCATTTGCTTCCAATACGGTGAAGCCGGGATCCAGTAATAGAATCGGTTCACTGGATTGATAAAGAAGAATCTCCGACATGGCCCGATTCAGGTTGGCCTGCTCCCTCGTGGAACGGAGGTTTTGGGTGGTGGAAAAAAGGGTCTTCAGGAGCCGGCCGATATTGTGCTCCAGTACCCAGAGCCCCCGGGGCCTCCGATGCAACAACTCCAGCAGCACCTGTCGGTCATTGGTCAGTTCAATGATGCCGTTGAGCCCTTCGATGTCAAAGATATCCTGAAGGTGGTTGGTCGTCGGAATGCCCATGGACCGGGCAAGTTTGATTCCGATGGCCGCTTCATTGAGGTCGCAGACGCATAGGATTTGAGGCGAAACAAAGGGAAGGGCGTTTTCTTTGAGGAATTGGAGGAAAAATTCGCAGGTTCTTCCCCCTCCCACAATGGCCAGTTTCACGGGGATGGTCTCACCGGGCATATGCCTTTTCCTGTATCATCGGTATGGTGTTCACATCGGAAGGAACGGCCCAAACCGGGGTGATCCGATATCCTTATAAGATATAATACTTTGGACGTTCCGTCAACGGGCGGGTTATGGTTTTTCCTTATGGTTGGGTCTTAGCACTCTTGAATCATGGCCAGCATTTGATCGTCATCGAATCCTTTCAGGTGCAATGCGCCGCTTCGACACGAAGACACACACAGACCGCAGCCTTTGCACAGGGCGGCGTTGACGGCTGCAGGGCCTTCTTCGGTAAAGAACGGGGCCTTGAAAGAACAGATATCGATGCACACGCCGCACCGGCTGCACAGATGTCCCCGGACCTCGGCGACGGTTCCGCCCACATGCACGCTGTCCGAGGCGAGAAAGGTGGCGGCGCGAGCCGAGGCGGCCAGGGCCTGGGCAATGCTTTCGTCAACGGATTTAGGATAGTGAGCCATGCCGCAGAGGAACACGCCGTCCGTGGAGAAATCGACGGGTCTCAGCTTGGCATGGGCTTCCACGAAAAAGCCGTCTTCACCCACGGGAAGCTTGAAGAATTGGGCCAGGGCATGGTTATCCTCCGGCACAATGGCGGTGGCCAGCGCCAAGAGATCCGCTCGGATGAGAATACTGTTTTGAAGGATCGGATCCCACGCCTCAATCTCCAGGGCCTCTTCTTGGGCCTCGATCTTCGGCTTGTGTGCCAGGTCGTAGCGGATAAATACAACCCCTTTTTTTCGGGCCTCGTGATAGAGATCTTCCCGCTCACCATAGGTCCTCAGATCCCGATAGAGCACGTAGACGGCCATGTCCGGTTGTTGCGCTTTGAGCTGGAGCGCGCTCCTCAGGGTGTGGGTACAGCATACCCGGCTGCAGTAGGGGCGCCCGGGCTCCCGGGATCCCACACACTGGATAAATGCGGCGGAGCGAAGTTTTTTCAGTCCCGGACCCTCTGACCGCAAAAGACCGTCCAGGGCCTGGTGGGTCATTACCCTGGGATCCTTTCCGTGTAGATATTCATCCGTCTGAAATTCTTTGGCGCCGGTGGCCACAACGGCAATCCCGTGCGCTATGGTGATCTCTTCGCCGGTTTTCTGACGGACCACCGATGAAAAGTTGCCCACGAACCCATCCACGTGTGCGATGTCACTTGAGAGGTGCACATGGATGCGCGGGTTATCCTCCACATCCGCTATCATCCGTTTTAGGTGCTCGCCGATCGGTTTTCCTCTCCAGGTTTGATGAAGGGATCGCGCCTGACCCCCCAATGTGTCGGAGCGCTCCACGAGATGGACCTCATATCCTTGGGCGGCCAGGTTTTTGGCTGCGGTGATTCCCGCCATTCCGCCGCCGATCACCAGGCCTGCGGGATCCATATGGAGTTCGGTTTCCTGAAGGGGTTCCAAGAGCCCGACCTTGGCCACGGCCATGCGCACCAGATCCTTGGCCTTTTCAGTGGCTTTCACCGGATCCTTGCTGTGGACCCAGGAGTCCTGATTTCTGATGTTGGCCATTTCAAAGAGGTACTTGTTTAAGCCTGCGTTTTGAAGGGTTTCCTGAAACAGCCCTTCGTGGGTCTTGGGTGTGCAGGAGGCCACCACCACCCGATTGATTCCTTTCTCGCGAATGACCTCGGCCATTTTCACCTGGGTATCCTGGGAGCAGGTATAGAGGTTATCCTCCACGTAGGTCACATAGGGGAGCCCTCTGGCGTATTCCCGGACAGATGGGATGTCCACCACGCCGCCGATATTTATCCCGCACTGGCAGACGAAAACGCCGATGCGGGGACGCTCCCCCACCACGTTGCGCTCCTCGGGTATTTCAATGTCCCGGGTCATGGACCATCGAGCCGTATGAAGAAGGTCTTCGGAAACCGCTGCTGCTGCGGAGGCTTCCACCACGGATTGCGGGATATCCTTCGGCCCCTGAAGCGCACCGCACACATACACACCGGGCCTGTCGGTCATCACCGGCACAAAGTCGTCGGTTTGGGCGAACCGGTTATGGTTGAGGGGTACATTGAGCCGCCGGGCGAGGGCTATGGTTTCTTCGGCCACCTGAAATCCGACGGACAGCACCACCAGATCGAAAATCTCACTTTTCAAGGCCCCGCTTTCATCTGCGTAGACAATTTTGAGGTCCCCGTTGCCCAACGGTTCCACCGTGTGGATTCTGGATCTGATGAAAGACACCCCATGTTCTTTCTCCGCTCGCTCGCGGTAGGTCTCAAATTCCTTTCCGCAGGTCCGCATGTCCATATAGAATATGGTGGCGTCCAGGTCGTCGGTGGCGTGTTCTTTTGCGATGACCGCCTCTTTGATGGCGTACATGCAGCAGACGGCCGAACAATAGGGGTGACCGCCGTCGTGGGACGATCGGGATCCGACGCATTGAATCCAGGCGATTCGACGGGGTTCCTCAAGGTCATAAGGCCGCATGAGGTGGCCCATGTACGGTCCTGAAGCGCTCAAAATACGTTCGAATTCAATGCTGGTGACCACATTGGGCGATTGTGTATACCCGTATTGGGGTTGGCTCGAAGGGTCGAAGACCTCGTTGCCGGTTGCCAGAATCACGGCACCCACTTCCAGTTCCCGCAGGTTGGGTTTGTCATCATAGCGAATGGCCCCGGCCATACAGATCTTTTCGCAAAGCCCGCATCCGATGCAGAGGTTTTCGATCAATGCTATAGGCGAGGGGGACCGCCTGGGCATATCGGATATAGGTGGCCGCCCTGAGATCCAGACCGCAATCAAATTCGTTTACCGCCGTGACCGGGCAGACCTGTCCGCACTGTCCGCATCCGGTGCATACGGCCGGATCGATGTAGCGCGGATGATGGCTTAACGTGGCCCTGAAATGGCCCGGTTCCCCGTCAAGACCTTCCACTTCCGTATTGGTGATCACCTCGATGTTCAAGTGCCGGCCGACCTCGACCAGTTTGGGTGAGATGATTCACATGGCACAGTCATTGGTGGGAAAGGTCTTGTCCAGTTGGGCCATGATTCCCCCGATGGTCGGGGAGCGATCCACCAGATGCACAAAGAACCCCGCGTCGGCCAGGTCCAGTGACGCCTGCATGCCGGCGATCCCGGCCCCCACGATCATGACCGAACCGATTTTTCCGTTTGAAGCTATCCCTGCCATGGTCCGTTTCCCCCGTATTCTACTTTGTCTCAAGTTCTCTCAAATTCCATGACCCGTCACCCCGTCCCCGAACAGAAGACGGGATCAGGAGGCCAAGGCGAACCGGGCGGTCCGGTTGTCAAAACCGGCAAAGGCCGCCTGGTGCGACCGCTCCAGTTCGTTGATCCGACGGGCCACGTCATAGACCCCTAATCCGGTACTGAGCGCGATCTCCCGTGTGGATGCGGGCCCCCCTTCCAGGG
>JARRPY010000150.1:0-9281 GCA_037382425.1 Deltaproteobacteria bacterium | reverse complement strand
CGCAAAGCCAGCGCTTCTGGCTACGCATCGCGCTATATAGCCCTGGTCGCCCCGCCCTATGATGTCATCTCTCCCGAGGAGCAGGAGGCATATTACCAGGCCGACCCCCATAATGTCATCCGTTTAATTCTCGGAAAAAAGAAGATCGGTGATTCGGATTGGGACAACCGGTACACCCGGGCGGCCGATTTCTTTCAACGGTGGCAGTCCGACGGCACATTGATCCGGTCAAAGGAGCCGTGTCTCTATTTGACGGCCATGACATACGATCCCGGCAACGGAGATCCGGAGCGGGTCCGGTGGGGACTCATATGCCTGGTCAGGATCGAGGAGGAAGGATCGCGTGCGATACTGCCTCACGAAAGAACCTTTTCGGCCCATAAGAACGACCGCTTGAAGCTCTTCAGGGCCTGTAATGCCCAGTTCAGCCAGATTTTCGGCATCTATGAGGATCCGGAGAACACGGCCCTCAATGCGTGTAAAGAGGCGGCGGCTCCCATCCCTCAGATGGATTTTGAACTCGCCGACGGGAGTCGGCATCGGCTGTGGGTATTGACGGATCGCGGGTTGTTTAAAACGGTTTCGGATTCGCTGAAAGAGCGAACCATCTTCATTGCGGACGGCCACCATCGATACGAGACTTCTCGTAATTATCGGGATATCATGAGGGCCCGGCATGGGCGAAAGCCGTCCAAAAGGGCCTACGAATTCGTCATGATGTACCTTTCCAACCTCAGTGATGAGGGATTGACCATCCTCCCTTCCCACCGGCTTGTGAAACAGGTAAAGGGATTTGAGATGGGGCCCTTTCTGGAGAAGGTTTCCCAGTGGTTCAATATCAAGACCTTCTTTTCAGAGTGCCGGGACGTGGGCAGAGCGTGCGTCGAAATGAAGCGCGCATTGCATGCCGCAGGAGAAGAAACCACCGCCATCGCCTTCAGACTATTTGAGAGCGATCAGTGGTATCTTTTTACACTCAAGCCGGGGATGAGGGACCAGATGGGCGATGACCTCCATCCGTCGCTCAAGGATCTGGATGTGCTCGTCCTATCGAGATTCATCCTGCAGAAAAGTCTCGGATTCACCAGGGACGATCTGGATGATGAGGAAATTTTTCATTATCAGAGCAGTTTCGAGACCGCCATTTCCAGTGTGGATTCGGGGGAACATCAGATGGCCTTCATGCTGAACCCGACCCGTATTGCCCATGTGAAAGCGGTGGCGGGGAATTCCCTCGTCATGCCCAGAAAGTCGACGTATTTCTACCCCAAGGTATTGAGCGGGCTGGTGTTGAATAAGATCGACCCCCATGAGCAAATCCAAGTCCCCTGACATCCTTCGTCATACCCACGAACGCATGGATGCCTTCATGAATGGGGCATTGCGGTTGATCCAGTCAAAGGACGGCTATCGCTTCTCCATCGATGCGGTGTTCCTGTCTCAGTTCGTGAGCGTCAAACCCGGAGATGTGGTGGTGGATCTGGGTACGGGATGTGGCGTGATGCCGCTCATTTTATTACTTAAAAAGCCGGTAGGCCGGGTAGTGGGGCTCGAGATTCAAGCGGAACTGGCCTCCCAGGCCGGCAGGAACGCGCGGCTGAACCATTTTGAAAACCGTATGGCGGTGATCATGGGGGATATTCTCCACCTCCCGCTGACCGAGTCATTTGCCGACGTCGTGATCTGCAACCCGCCCTATCGGAAAAAGTCCAGCGGCCGCATCAATCCCGATCCTAGGCGGGCCATCGCCCGGCATGAAATTCTCGCCGTCATGGATGATATTCTGGGGGCCGCAAGAAGGGTGCTAAAGAAGAAGGGTCGATTTGCCTTCGTTTATCCGGCAGAGCGCTTGGCCGATGTATTCGGCCGTCTCAGGCGGTTTGACCTGGAGCCCAAGCGACTTCAGGTGAGCTATCCCGGTCTCGAGTCAGGGGCGAAACTCACCCTCATTGAGGCGGTGCTGGGTGCCAGACCCGGTCTTGATATTTTGCCGCCCCTCCTCGGTCAGGGCGACTTCTCTATTGCGGACCCACCCTGAAATCGATCTTCACCACCGCCGTCCGCTTGAGTTTCCGGTTTAAGTCTTCTCGAATCCGCTTTTCTGAAAACCGCATCTCCTGAAGCCATATGGGCTCGGGAACCTTGACCTGCAGGCGCTTGTTCCTGATTCGGCTCGGTTTGCATACGGCGGAAAGCTCTCCCACCACTTCGTCCCAGACCCGCCATATGTCGGCATCTTTTGCCTCGAAGGGAAGGGTCCCGTCGGTCATCAGCCGGGCAATGACATCTCCAAGCGGGGTGAGGTCTTTTTTTAGCGGTTCCATGGGGTGTGCAATCTCGCCTTTTGTTTTGATTTATTCTGGCCTGTATGGTGCAAGCTGTCAAGGGCCCACAGGAGGCCGGTATCAAAGGAGTGTTTAAGACCTAAAATGCAGATCCGATAAGGCTTGCCGCCAGCGGGAGCACGACGGTTGTCCAAGCGGTATATTTGAGAAGCGTGATCGCCTCTCGGATATGCGCCGTGGCTGCATCCGCGTGTTCTGCGCCGAGCCAGGGCTTTTCTATTGTCCCGTGGGGATAGGCAGTGGGACCCCCTAAGCGGATGCACCGGCCAAAAAACTTTCGGCGTGAGCTGCGTTTGGTGAATCGTGCTTTTTTCTGTCTCTCAGGGCCACTCGAAGACCCTGTATTGCATTGGACCTGCAAATCCAGGCCCCTATGAAGAGCAGGATAACGGCAAGGCGCGCAGGGAGAAAATTCATGAAGTCGTCGCATTTTGCACCCGCCCGGCCAAAACGAATGAATTGGGCATTTTTGTATCCGACCATGGAGTCCAGGGTGCTGATGGTTTTGAAGCCAAGCATGAAGCTGACGGCACAGACGAGGGGTGAGGCCCCCAAAGCATATCCCAGGATCCCTCCGCCTACGTACCAGAAAACCGGTGAAATGAAGCCATCTACAAAGTTTTCGGCCAGTGTCTCCACAGCGGCTCTGCCGATGCCTGTTTCATCGAGAAGTCGCACATCCCGGCCCACCACCATGGCGATGGCCTTTCTGGCTTCAATGAGATTGTCTGATTCCAGTGGGTGGAATACCCGATCCGCATGATCGAAGAGGTCCTTCAAGGCAAGACAGGAATAGGCCACATACACGTCGAATAAGAGGACGACGGCCCCGGTGATGTGAGAAAGAAAAAGGGCCACCGCCCAATAGACCGTCAGGATGGGGATCACCGTCAAAAAGACCAGGATCATGCCGCCGGCCATTTGGTTCAGTCCCCTCCGTCTTAGTCCTCTTGTCAACAGACGGATGGCGTCACCGATGAGCCGGACGGGGTGCATACGATACCGGGGATCCCCGAACAGGAAATCCAGGACAAGGGCAAGCAGGATGTCTATGTTGAATTGGAGCATGATCCAGGTGGTGGCGTGATGGTGCCGGAGGAGGCAAGGAGAGAGAGGAGCCGGTCATCGGCTTTCGGTCCCTTGATCCCCAGACGAAAGAAGTTATCCGCTAACCCGGGGAAATTTCTGCAGTCCCTCACATACAGGCCGTTTGAAAGGAGGTGGGTAAGGAGGTCGTCCAAATTCTTTGTTCGGGTCCATCGGCACAGCATGAAATTGGCTGTAGAAGGGTAGGGGAGGATGCCTTCCATTCGGCTGATTCGATCATGGATTTTTCGGCGTTCCCTCCCGATGCCTTCCCGTGTCGCCTGGTCATAATGAGGGTCCGCAGCCAAGAGCGGGCCGACCCGGTCGGCGACCGCGTTTACGCTCCACGGCTCTTTTGCCTTCTTGAGGCGCGCGATATGAGCGCTGTCCGCAAAGACTCCACCGAGCCTGAGGCCGGGGACAGAGAAAAATTTGGTCAGTGAATGGAGAACCAGTATATTATACCTCGGCGCTTCAAAGAGCAAACTCTGGCGTTCCCAGTCTGAGACGAATTGTATAAAGGCCTCGTCAACAATGAAACGGACGTCCGGAAATTGATGGGCGAGCTGAAGGACATCGGCCTTTGGGAACAGATTCCCGGTGGGATTGTTGGGGCGGGCCATGCAGACGGCATCCACCCCCTGCAGGACTTCCGAGAGCCGCTCATGAGAGGGAAATGCAAAATCTTGCTGAAAAGACAGCGGAACCCTCAATATTTCTCCGCCTGCCAGGCGGGATGCCCGTTCGTAGTCGTGATAGGAAGGCGAAATGACGGCCACGCGTTTAAACTCAAACACGCGGGGCACGAGATAGATCATTTCTGTGGATCCGTTACCGGCCAAAAAATGATCCGGATGTATGTTGAAGATGCTCCGGTAGTATTGGGCCACACCCCTTCCATCGTTGTGGGGATAGTGGGCGATTGAGGGATAAAATTCGGACCACCTTCGGCGAATTTCGGGCGGCGGCCCAAGTGGATTCAGATTCACACTGAAGTCGAGTACGGGGCCGGTGGGTATCCTCAGACGGTGCATGTCCTGTTCGGGGCTTCCCCCGTGGATGTGTGAAAACGGTTCGACCCTCAATTCAGACCCCTTTTCAAAAACGGTGAGACTGCGTGGATTGTTGCTAATTCATGGATGGAGAAATGCCGAAGGCTGTGTAGTCGGCGGCCTTTCGGGATCTGTAATCGGTTTCGCTCAAGGCCAGGCCGGATGCATTTTTCTTAAGCCACCAGTTAAACTGCCTCACCAGCGTGGGGTCGTGGAATATAAGGGTCTCTCCCAGGAATTTGAGTTCTTCAATGATTCGCCAATAAAACTGCATGTCAAGCCCCCTGAACTAATCGTTTATGATCTTAAATTCTTTCCAATTCCCAATTTTTCAGACCCTGTCCCCATTCTCAGCCGGCGTAAAAAAACCCCGGACCATTGTGAATAGATCCAGGGCATTCCGTTTTTGTCCTCAAGATCCCGGGCGCCCTCTGTCCGCGAAGGTCAGGCCCTACACCTTTGGAAAACATCCCCTTTCGCACAATCTCGGCATTGTGCTCGGGTTCTACTCCTCACACGCCTTGACCTTGAACGAAATCGAGCGCTTTTCAAAGGTCTTATTCAATTCAGGCAGGTCTTCTGACTCCCCCGGCCCTTCCGGCGGCCTTCCCATCCATACATCAGCCTCTGGTTCACGGCCTGACAGTGGCGCACATGGCCAAAAGGGTTCCCCCTTAAACCGTGGAGTGTTGAAGAGGGCAGGGTCACAGCGGCGGGCCCGTCCCGTTTTTACGGCGTTCCCTATTAAGCTCCTTGGCGAGCACCTGAATGTGAGTTGGTTTCCATTCATAAATGGCCCTTTTCCGCAATCTCAGCGTCGACCTGCGGAGTTTCTTGTGCGGCGTACTATCGTACGCCTCCGCGTAACGCCTTGTTTTCCGTGACCTTGCAAAAAACGGCCCATTTCTGAATTGGAAACGCTTCAGTGCCCTATTACTATTCGTGGATGGGCACGCGTTAAATCTATAGAGGAGCTCTTGGGGCAAGTCAAGAAAAAGGCGACGCATGCGCCGGTGTCAGTACCCTCTCTTGAAATTCACTTCATGAGCGAGCGGTTCGCCGGCCAAGAAACGACCATAGTTTTCGCAAAATATGTCTGCCACATCCTCCGGGAAACTATGGGCGGATTGATGTGCGGTAACCAATACGTTGTCCATGTCCCACAGGGGACTTTCTTTGGGCAGCGGTTCGGTTTCAAATACATCCAGAACAGCGCCTCGAATCCTTTTACCCTTCAAGGCGTCAATCAAGGCCTTTTCACCGACCACGGCGCCCCGGCCCACGTTGATCAACACACTGGACGGTTTCATCTGCTCGAAGGCGCGGGTATCGAAGAGATGAACGGTTTCCGGCGTAAGCGGGAGGGTCACCACGAGATAGTCGGGACCGGACAAAAACGCATCAAATTGTGCCGGGGCAAACATACGGTCCACAAACGGGTGTGCTTTCCCCGAGCGCCGAATCCCCCAGACCGTCATGCCGAAGCTCTGGCCAATCTTTGCAATATGCCCGCCGATGGCCCCGACCCCGCAGATGCCCAGATAACCGCCCCTGAGACTCCCGGCGGGCAGTTCCTTCCAGTGCCGTTTCAGCTGATTCTCCCGGGATTCGAGAACCTGCCGTTTGAGGGCCAAGATATAGGCGAAAACGTATTCGCTCATCGACGGGCCGAAGGGACCGCTCACCCGGGTCAAAAGATAATCGGTCCGTAATTCGGGGCCCAGGAGGACCTCCACACCCGCATAGGCGGACTGCACCCATCTGAGGTTTTTCGCCCCCCTTAGATGGGGTGCGATGTGATCGGGTTCGCCTAGGATAATGGTACAGGTCTCCAAATCAGTCCCGGGAACCCCATCTTTTTCATACGCCGAAAGGGATAGGTCCGGGAGATGGCGTTTGCGAATCAATCGGGCATAGCGGGGGGCATCCCGGCTTATAATTAAGAGCCTATTTTTCGGTTCCATTTCACTCTAACCTTAATGGGAAGCCGTTTCAGAAGAGCCGCTTGATGGCGCCGATCAGTGCCCGGATGTCTTCATCCGTACCGATGGTGATGCGAACAAATTGCTTGATCCCTTCAATGTGGAAGTACCTGACCAGGATGCCGTTTTGCTTCAGAAGGGTATAGATGCGCTCCCCACTGAGACCCGCTTTGCCTGCCAGGATGAAATTGGCCCCGGACGGAAGCACATCCCAACCCATTTCCCTGAGTTGCCGGGAAAGATTTTCCCGGCTTTGGATGATTTTTTCGGTAATCCGGGCATAGTATGCCGTGTCCCGGATGGCGATTTCCCCGATCTGCTGAGCGAGGAGGTCCGCGGGATAGGAATTAAAGGAATCCTTCACCGAAAACAGGGCGTTGACCAGGGTCTCATCTCCCATGGCGAATCCCAATCTCAAGGCGGCCAGGGACATGCTCTTTGAAAATGTCCGGATGACGATCAGGTTCTTGAAGCGGTCAATTAACGATACGGCACTTTCTCCGCCAAAATCGATATAGGCCTCATCGATCAGCACCACCCGGTCCCCAGGATACTGGGTCATCAACTCGGTTATCGTGTCGAGGGGCATGAGTACGCCGGTGGGGGCGTTGGGGTTGGGAAAGACCATGCCGCAAGATGGATGTCTCAGGTAGTCATCAGTACGGATGGTGAAGTCCGTTTTCAGTGGAATCTTTTGATAGTCAATACCGTAAAAATCACAATAGACCGGATAGAAGCTGTAGCTGAATTCCGGAAAAAGGAGTTTCCCCCTGGCACTGTCGAAAAATGCGTAAAAGGCGAAGGCCAATACTTCATCCGACCCATTTCCCACGAAGACCTGGGCTTTGTCGATCCCGTACCGTTCGGAGATGGCTTGTCTCAGGTTGGTGAATAACGGATCCGGATAGAGCCTCAGCTTCTCTATATCAAAGGACTTGAGGTAGGCCGCTATCTTCGGGCTGGGAGGATAGGGGTTTTCATTGGTATTAAGCTTGATGTAGCTTCTGTCCTGGGGTTGTTCCCCGGGAACATAGGGGGTCAACTTCTTGATTCGATCGGTTAGCATATGCGTCGGTTCCCTGCGTCCTTCAAGTGCAAACGGTTTCCTTAGGTGTTCGCGTCTTTGCTTGCAACAGCTCCGCAAGAAGCAAAGATGTTTTATTTGAGTTCGCCTGTAGGGTCCATCAATCATTGAGGTTTCGCGGTTCAGGAACGCCCCAATACCGAAACCCGAAACCTGGTGAGTATTGGATGGTGGGCGTAGCCCGCCCTGCGATGTTGCCCGTGTGAACCCGAAGGGCCCTATGTAGATGCTTCTATCAGGAAACCCCTTAGTTTTTCAAGCCTTTTTGCTTTTCAGTATGTACCGGCATCCTGCCATTCGATCCGCCCCGCCTGACCACGGAAAGGTCGTTGTTGGACATATTCGCTAAAATTCATACGCCACCTGAAAAAATACGGAGCGCCCGGCCCCCGGAAAGGCCGCAGTCTCGGTCTGCCAGGTGGCGGGATCTGTAAAGGAGCCGAAATAGGTGTCGTATGACGTGTTAAAGAGATTGTTTGCCTGGAGCGACAGCATCCAGTGGTCAAAAAGCCGCTGCTCCAGCCTCAGATCCATGGTCACATAAGATTCGAGGGTGTTGGTGGGTTCGGTGATGGTCCTGTCGGAGCCGTAATAATAGCGGTCTCCCACGTACCGGACCGTTGCGGTGGCGGTCAGGCCGAAGGGTGCCCAATAGGTGAGATCACCCCTGAACAGATGCTTCGGGGTGTAGGTGGCGCGGCGGGTGACGTATTGGGTCTCCTCTTTTGCATCGGTATAGGTGTAGTCCAGGGCAAGGGTCAGATCATAAAAGGGCCCAATTCTTGCGCCCACTTCACATCCCTGGGCCTTGGCCTTGTCCAGGTTCTGCGGCGTATAAATCCAGTTGCTGTCCGGTTCCCAGAGGATCTTGTCGTTGAGGTTCCAGTTGAAATAGGTCACAGACAAGAACATGCGGTTTTCCCAAAACGCCTGTTCCACACCGGCGTCGAGGTGCCATCCGGTTTCCGGCTTCAGGTTCGGGTTTCCCTGGGTGTAGTAATCCTTGGGCCAGTAGAGGTCGTTGGGTGTCGGGGCGAGGAAATGTTTGCCGTAGTTGATCTTGACGGCCGTGTTTTCGAGAGGGTTGATAATCAGTCCGAAGCGGGGAAGATCTTCGGTTCCGAATTCGGAGTGATCTTCGTGTCGGATTCCCGCCAGCCCTTTGATATATTTGCAGGGCCGGTATTGTCCTTCCATGTACACGCCGGTGGTGTGAATCCTGGCGTCGGTCTCTGTTGTGGAGCCGGGGACATCGGCTCCATAGGCGTCCAGGTTGGTCGTCTTGTTCTCCCAGTCGTAATGTTTGTATTCCGCGCCCACCAGGAGATCTCCGCCGTCAAAGGGTTTGATATCCACATCGCCCTCCATGCCGAAGACTTTATTGATGACCCAGGTCCGGTTCCCGGAACCGTCGAAAGGGTAACGGGCGTAATTGTAGTTGTCCATGTACGTGTAATCCCCCCGGAACTTCACTCCGAGCCAGCTGAGCGGGTCACTCTCCACGTTCAAGACCACGTGGGCGTCATCGTCTCGCCCCCTGTCCAGCAGACTGGCCGATTCGGAGTTGTAGAATTCCGTGCCGTACAGGGAATAGCTTTGGGTCCCCTGAGGGGGCTGAACGCCCGGCCGGCCATAGTCTCGGTAGATGACATCGCCGTAGAGGCTGACATCCAGGAGGTCTCCCTTGTCCAGGACCAGGTTGATGGAGGCATCGTTGTGGCTGAGGTCACTG
>JARRPY010000149.1:0-6680 GCA_037382425.1 Deltaproteobacteria bacterium | reverse complement strand
GTAATCCGAACGCACCGCCCTATTTTTGTACTTGGTGATAATGCTTATCCGAATTCCATATCTTCTTTTCAGATCTTGCTGTGCCGCCGTCATACCGGCGCTTTTACCCGTATTTTTCATTACGGCGGCTCCCGCGGCGCAGACGGCCAACACTATTCCCTATGAGGTGGAAATAAGAAACCCCATTACCGAACCCAGCCAACTGAACGAACTCCTCGAAGAAGTTTCCAAAACCGTCTACCAGAAAGTGGACCCGCCTCAATCAATGGCATTGCTGAAGAGACGTGCCCAAGGGGACATCCCGGAAATGAAAAAGGTCCTCCGATCCTTCGGTTATTTCAAGGGGAGAGTCGCGGTCGCCATTCTTCCCCCCGAGAAAGGATTCAAGACCGATCCGGACGCTGTGGAGCGCGTTCCCGATGTTGACGCCCCTGATAAAAGACCTTTCACCGTTAGGTTCGACGTTGATCCAGGGCCACGGTTCACCTTTGCCGATCCGGTCATCCTCATCACCTCGGACGTATCCCCGCACGCCACCGCGCCACCGACACCGGCAGAAGCTGGCATTGCTCCAGACTCCCCGTACGCTGCATCCAGTGTGGTGGACGCGGAAAAATTCATTATTGGCTACTACAAGCAGAATGGGCACCCGTTTCCGAAGATCTTACGACGAGACGTCACTGCGAATTTCGCCACCAATACCGTACGGGTTCGGTTTGAGATAGCTCCGGGACCGATTGCCGTGTTTGGCGATACGCACATCGAGGGGCTTAAAAAACTAGATTCTCGGTATGTGCGCACACTCTTGAAGTGGAAGCCCGGACAACCGTATGACAGCCGTCTCATTGAAGCCACCCGAAAAGTTCTATTTGAAACAAATCTATACGGTCTGGTGGAATTTCAATACCCCGACAAACTGTCGAACGGGAACCGGCTTCCGATCACGGTTCGATTGAAGGAAAGGGCCCGCCGCACCATTCGCGCTACTGTCGAATACACCACGGACTACGGTCCCGGAATCAGCGGCAGTTGGACTCATCGGAACCTCTTCGGAATGGCGGAAAAATTGACCGCCGGCGCCATCTTCAACAGCAAGATACGCACCGCATCCCTTCGTTTCGACAAACCCATGTTCTTGGAAAAGGACAATACGTTCATTGCAGAAGGTGCATTCAATGATGAAACCACGGACGCATATGATGCCCGTTCAGTAGATGTCTCCAGCATCATCAAACGCCGGTTCAATCGCACGTTTAGGGCGGGTGCAGGGTTAGGGTTTCGCTACGGGCGTGTCAAGCAGGAAAGCAATGACCTGAAAAACACGTATCGATTGTTTTATATTCCCATCACCGCCAGCCAGGACACTCGCTTAAATCTGATCAACCCCACCCGGGGATATGCTCTGACTCTGGATATGGCCCCTTATCAGGACATCAAAGAGGAAGACACCCGATTTTTTCGGTATCTCCTATCGGGGAGTACTTATTACAACTTCAATTCCGGGGATAAGGTAGTGGTGGCCGTGAGAGCGGCATTCGGCCAGATTTTCGGCATCAGCCACGATGCCCTGCCCGCTGACCTCAGATTCTATGCCGGCGGTGGGGGATCTGTGCGGGGCTATGCCTTCCAGGCGGCAGGCCCGGTCCAGGGCGATATCCCGCTGGGGGGGCTTTCCGTAATCACATTTTCCCTTGAACTGCGGCTCAGGATAACCGATTCTGTAGGATTGGTGCCCTTCCTCGACGGAGGTTCGGCCTTCCTGGATCGGGTGCCGGACTTTAACCAACAGGACATGCTTTACGGCGCAGGCCTTGGGCTCCGATACTACACGGCCATCGGTCCCATCCGCCTGGATGTGGCCGTACCCATCAATAAGCGAAAGGGTGTCGACGATAGTTTCCAGGTGTATGTGAGCATCGGGCAGGCCTTCTGAGCGTTTGAGATGACAAGAGACAACCCCTCACAAAAAGCGCGGCCGAGGTGGAGGAAGTGGCTGTGGAGAATGACCGTAACACTTCTCGGATTCTTCCTCCTCATAGTCCTTGTATGGGCTGGATTACAGACTCGGTGGGCCAAGGACCGTCTTGCCGGACTGGTGGCGTCGGTCACCAGTGAATCAGACACCTACCGCGTTCACATGGAAGGGCTCCGGGGCGTCTTGCCCTTCTCCATTCTCGTCGATCAGATCACCCTCTCCGATGAGCAGGGCGTGTGGATCGAGAGCCGCAAAATAAACATCTCGCTAAACCCATGGGCCTTATTCGGTGGGAGATTAGAGGCCAATTGGATCCGAATGGATCGACTCGCTTTGACCCGACTGCCATTCCCGGCTGACGTGTCATCCAAGAAACGTGAAAAAGGGGAGAACGATGCGGGTCTTATCTCCCTCCCCCGGTTCATGCTGCGCGAAATGCACATCAAACGAATTGAGCTGGCCAAAGCCGTGGCTGGAATGCCTCTGGGCTACAGCCTAACGTCCAGGATTGAAACCGTGGATGGACGCATCGAAGCCAAACTAATCCTGAAGGATCTTCAACGCACGGAGGACGCTCTACGCTTAAGAGGCGCCTATGATCTGAGAAGTGAGCACGTGTCTGCCAAGCTGAGTTACCAGGAATCACCAGGAGGTTTGGTGGGCGGATTATGCCACTTGAAAGACGCGAAGGGCATCCGACTTGAATGGCAGGCCCATGGACCCGTATCCAACGTAACGGGCTTTTTAAATATAAAGGCAGAAGGATGTGGCAAAGCCATTCTCAACTACCGCCTGGGCATTCCCGGAACCACGAGCCTTGCCCTGGATGGACGTGTGGAAGTGGAAAGGTCCATGCTTCCACCACAGGTGGCCGCCGTCCTGGGAGGACCGGGTGTGGATATCACCTGTCGAGCCACCATGTCACCGAAAAAGATGTTGCAGATCGAGACCTTGACCGCCCGTGCCCCATCCACCACACTTTCACTACATGGAACGGCCGATCTGAACAAAGAAATAATAAACGTTCAATTAACAGCCGATCCGGTGAACATCTCACCCTTCATGAAAGAAACCGGATTTGAGTACCAGAACATCAGCCCCATACGGCTCACTGCAAAAGGTCCATTCAATCAACCGGAGATCACGCTATCTGCCAATACAGTGAAACTCTGGACCCAGGATGTCACACTCAAACATGTAAATCTTAAAGCCGACGCGGTTCCGGGCAAAGACCTCAGCGGTTTTGTGAAAGCGGAGATCTCCTTGGTTGCACAGGGAATGGATGGATCCCGAATCCCTGGGCTGCACGGACCGTTTCAAATGAAACTCCTTGCCAAAAGCCCGGATTTTGCTACATGGGCCGTTGAAAAACTTCATCTCACAGCAAGCCACATGGATGTCCTTATGCACGATGCACGCATCGACACCCGTGAGGGTCATTTTTTCGCCGATATTGAGACCCGTATGGATCGGCTCCAAAACTTCATGCCTTCTGGACCGAGTGGTGTGGATGCCAAACTCACAACCCATATCCAAGCAACAGGCAATTATCTTACCAAACAAATCGCTGCGGATCTCAGCGCTACGCTTTCAGACCTTACCGGGCTGTCTTCTGGGCTCGCCGCATCTATTGGGTCGACCCTGAATCTGAGCACCCATGTCTCCATCAAAGATGAAACCCTGATACTCCGGCACGCAAGCATCCACGCCTCAGGTGGGGACGTGAAAGCAGATGGACAGATCAACATCCGCACCGGTGCCTTGGACCTGACCTATTACCTGAACCTGAATCCAATTCCTGAGAAAGCGGAGATTTCAGGCGTAAAATGGATGGGTGCAGCATCGAGCCGGGGCACGCTCACGGGCGAATTGAGCGATTTCAGCGCAGACATACGCCTGGATTCAACACGTCTTCAGATAAACCGACTCGCTATTCAAGACCTTAAGACCCGGATAATCGCCAAAGGCCTTCCTCAAAAACCCGCCGGAACCCTTAATGTCAAGGGCACTGTCCTGGACCAGCCTGCTTCGTTGAACATCGGTTTTGCCTGGTCCGCAGACACCCTCACCCTTTCCCAATCCCAGGCGGATCTCCCCGGTATATCCTTGAGCGCAGACCTCAACATCGAACCGGGAAAGCGCCGGATTTCAGGGACCGGAGAGGGAGAGGTAACATCGTTCGTACTCCTGCAGGCCATGACAGGGGTGGATGTCCGAGGAACCGGCCGCTTCAAGCTTAATTCCGAGGGCGTGGGAGAAGATGTGAACACCATCTTGGAGGCTCACTTTAAGGATCTCACGTACGACGTTTATGGCGTCGCTGCCCTCGATATAAAGACACTGATCACTCATCTGGACACGCTACAGGGTCGCATGACCATTGACGCCGGGAATATCGCCCGAAAAACGGCCCGGCTTGAAAAACTAAGACTTCAGGCAGAGGGTAATCTTCACAATGCCCGGATCTATCTCGACAGCCGGGGATCCACCGCTCGTACCGGACTGGACAGCTCGGGAAACGTTCCCATGGCCCTGTCTGCTATGCTGGAAGTTCAGCATAAGAACATGTGGCGGTTCCGGCTCGACTCCCTCAAGGCATCATATAAAGATCTGGATATCACCCTCCCCCATCCGGCCATCATCACCATGAGCGGGGGACGGATCGTAATGGACGACGTCACCCTCAATACGGCAAATGGCCATCTTCAGGCCAAGGGAGAACTTGATCAGGATCAAATCAATCTCTCCACCCGAATCGATCATATCCCTTTGGCACTTCTGGAGCCGCTCATTGACCGCCATCTCACCGGCACAGCCACTTTGAAGTTGGATCTGTCAGGCCCCCTGACTGGTCCGGCAATGGATGTAGGTGTTCATATTCGCGATTACCGCATAGCAGGAGTAAAAGGCGCAAGCCCATTGATTGTTGAGGCCAAAATCAATGCCCGGCGACGGAAAGATCGTTTTCAGGTGAACGCCGAACTTTCCGGGCTGGGCCATGCCCCGTTTACCGCCCACGCAACCATTCCCGCCCACCTCTCTTTAAAACCCCTGGCCTTCCATCTGAACGACACAGAAGACCTAACGGCCGAGTTGAAGGGGCATCTCGACCTGAAGATCCTTAGTGCCTTTCCGGGCATGAAAGATCAGAGAATACGCGGTCAAGTGGACGTGGAGCTCGGGGTGAAGGGCCCCATCAAACAATGGGCACTGACTGGAGGCTTAACCCTCACACAGGGCCGCTATGAGAATGTAGGGCTGGGAATGATTTTGGAAAACATCCAGGCTCGTGTTCGAGCCAGAGACCGGGCCCTTTTTCTAACCGAGTCGTCGGCCACGGATGGTGCAAAAGGCACCCTGTCCCTTGAAGGCGACATTAACATTAAACCGCCCTTTCCCATAACCGCCCAATTATCTCTCAATCAGGCCGTTCTTATTCGAAAAGAGCTCCTCACGTCCACAACCAGCGGGAAACTTGATGTGGGAGGGGATAAGGACAAGCTGAAACTGACCGGTGAAATTACCCTCGATCGGACCGAGTTGACCATCCCCAGAAGACTCCCCCCGGATGTGGTGGAAATACCGGTTAAGGAGATCAATCTGCCGGAAGACATGGCTTTAGGAGAACCTCAAGCGCCTGGTGAACACCTCAAATTCCTATCCACGGACCTTAAGGTAAAGATCCCTGCCCGTTTTTTTGTTCGGGGACATGGTCTCGATGCGGAGTTCAAGGGCCAGATCAATGTTAAGGGCCCGGCGAACAAACCCGTGGTGCGGGGCACGTTGTCGGTCGTGCGCGGCACCTACCAGTTCCTGGCGCGGACCTTTCATATTACCGAGGGGCAAATCGCATTCGATGGCTCGGTACCTCCGACACCGTTTCTGAATGTCGTCGCCGAAGTCAGCGCCGGTGAAATTGATGCACAGGTACGCATCACCGGCCCCACGAACGCCTTCAATCTTTCTCTGTCCTCTCAGCCCCCCCTGCCGCAAGATGAGATCATGGCCAACATCCTTTTTGGCCAGTCAGCGGCCAAGCTGAACCCGTTTCAAGCCTATCAGCTGGCCTCGGCCCTGGCCCAACTCTCCGGGCGGGATCTACCGGATGTGATGGGAAAAACGCGACAGCTCCTGGGAATGGACCGCCTTTCCATCAGCGGCGGGAACAACGACGATGATTCCGACTCCGGACCGAGTGTGGAAGCAGGTAAGTATGTCAGCGACAACGTCTACGTGGGCGTGGAACAGGATCTCACCGATGCCAAACAGGATGTAGTGGTGGAGGTGGATATTACGCCCAATTTTGCTGTGAAAAGTAAAACCGGAACCAAATCCGGCGCCGGACTCGGCTTCAGCTGGAAGTATGACTACTAAACCTTCAAATATCGGTGTCTTTCCAAGTCCCCGACTATGAGATGTTGAATGGGCGCTATTTCAATGGCTTAGAACTGATCCTGTAGCTGAGCCAGTCTGGAGTAGATATTTGCTTCTCGAAGTGCATGATAACAATCTTCAAATATATGAAACAGCCTGTTGTATATCTCATTGTTCTCAGCACGGGGATGAATGGTTTCTTTTGGACGTACGAGTCTCTTGACCGCTTCTTCTGCCGAACCGAAGGCACCTGCCGCAACGGCCCCCAGAATGGCCGCACCAAATGATGTGCATTCAGGAACCTCCAGTGTTTCAACGGCCTTTCCAAACA
>JARRPY010000148.1:0-9566 GCA_037382425.1 Deltaproteobacteria bacterium | reverse complement strand
CAAGCGCCACAGTCATTAGGCCGGTGCGCCTTCATTCAGGCGTTTCCTGGTCGGCATCGGTCTCGGTGACAGCCAAGACCGCCTCAAGAGCGGCCACACATGCGCCATCCCATTTGGTCCCGGCATGCGCCCTGAGTATCTTAAGAGCGGCCTCAGTGCTTTTTCCTTTCTGGTAGGGCCTGTCCGTGGTCATGGCATCGAATCCGTCGGCCACGGCCATGATTTTGGCACCCAAGGGAATGACATCTTCTTTGAGGTAGCGAGGGTAGCCCTTACCGTCGGGCCGTTCATGGTGACATAACACATAGTCCACGGCAGGGCCCAGGAAATCAAGGTCACCCAGAATCTCGGCGCCGGTGGTGGGATGCCTCAGGATCTCCTTTACCATTTGGGATGAGTTCTTGGTTTCGTGAGCGGTGAAGAGCAGATCCGGGAATCCGATCTTACCGATATCGTGCAGGATACCGCCCAATCGCACGTATTCTATCTCCTGGTCGCTCAGCGCCATGTGCTTGGCCATGCGGGCGGCCAGGGAGCCGACCCTCGCCGCATGCCCCTCGGTGTAGGCATCCCGGGCGGCCAAGGCATGGGCCATGGCCGAAACCGTCTCGATCGTGTTTTTCCGTATTTTTTCGTTCAGTTCCTCCAGTTCCTTCACCATGAGTTCCAATCGGTATTCCCTGGCCTCAACCTTCACCATCATAAGCCCCATGGCCTCGGCGATGGTCCTGATGGGTTCAGGCTGGTCCTCCCGCGTCAGCTCCATGATGTCGTTGGAGTAGTTGCCGGCGGCAATTTCCTCGATTATTCTCAACAGCCTGTTGGTGCTCATCCAGTATCTCCCTTATCGTTTCATGTAGATCAAAAACTCCCGGTTTCCCTTGGGTCCCAATATGGGCGAAGGAATATCCCCCTTGATATCCCAGCCCTTGGTCTCAAAAAACCGGGTGAGTTCGTCGATGACCTCCTGATGAATCGCCGGATCGCGCACGACCCCACCCTTTCCGACCCGGCCTTTTCCGACCTCGAACTGCGGTTTAATCAAGGCCACCACAAATGACCGTTTCGGGAGAAGGTTCATCACGGCGGGAACCACCAGTCTCAGGGAAATAAAAGCGGTATCGATCACCGCACCCTGGGGGACTTTCGGAAGGCTTCGGGGTTGAAGATAACGGATATTGGTCCTTTCCAGGACCGTCACGCGCGGGTCCTGACGCAGCTTCCAATCCAGCTGGCCATATCCCACGTCCACTGCAATGACCCCTTGAGCGCCATGTTGCAGAAGGCAATCGGTAAATCCGCCCGTTGAGGCCCCCACATCCAGTATGACCCGCCCGGCCACATCTATGGAAAAATGAGTGATGGCCGCTTCGAGCTTGTGCCCGCCCCGGCTCACGTACGCGGTGTGGGGTTTTCTTATGATGACCTCTGCCGAGGACGGGATGAGGGATCCGGACTTCTCGACCCGTTTGCCGTCAACCTCCACCAGGCCGGCCATAATGATGGCCTTCCCTTTCTCGCGACTGTCTACCAAGCCGCGTTCCACCAGGACCCGATCGAGACGTTTTTTGAGGCCCATTTCAAACGTACTGTCGATGATTGGCCAAGGGCACGTCATCCCGCTCGAGCCAAGAGTGCCTTCGCCCCTTTCACGATTCCGGAGGCGTTGAGCCCATACTTCTCCCTCAAGAAATCAGGGGTACCGTGTTCGATGAACTTGTCGGGCAACCCCAATCGTCGGATGCGCACATCATCGAGGTTCAAATCATTGAAGAGTTCCATGACGGCTGCACCGAACCCCCCTTGGCGAATGTTTTCCTCCACCACGAGGACACGTCCTGAGGCAGCGCCCAGTTCTCCCAATTTTGGATCCAACGGCTTTGCAAATCGGCAGTTTATCACCCCTACAGACCGTCCTTCTGCCTGAAGCTGTTTGGCCGCATCCATGGAAGGGTAAACCATATTTCCTATGGTTTTCATCCTTGGGTGCCATGACGGTCATGTTGGGAAGGCTTCTAAGATAGGTAATATCGAAATGGCCGTGATGGGTGGGGCCATCCTCACCCACCAGGCCGCCTCGGTCAATGGCAAAGACCACGGGCAGGTTTGGGAGGCACACATCGTGGATAATCTGGTCAAAGGCCCGCTGCAAAAAAGTAGAATAAATGGCCACCACCGGCCGCAAGCCTTCCGTGGCCAACCCCGCACTGAACGTCACGGCGTGTTGTTCTGCGATCCCCACATCCAGAAATCGCTTTGGATACAATCGGGCAAACTCCGTCAATCCCGTTCCCTCGGGCATGGCCGCGGTGATGGCAAAGATCCGCTCATCTTTCTGAGCGAGATCCACCATGGTTTGCCCGAATATCTGCGTGTAAGAAGGAGGGGATTTGGGTTTTTCTTTGGAAGGGGACCCGGTGGGAATTTCGAATGCGCCCACTCCATGGTAGTGGGCGGGATCCTCTTCAGCCGGCTGATAGCCCTTGCCTTTCGTGGTCAGGGCATGGACCAGTACCGGGCCTTCCAGATGACTAACATTTTGAAAGGTGCCGATAAGCTTATCCAGGCGATGTCCGTCAATGGGACCCACATACTTGAATTTAAAGGCCTCAAACATCATCCCCGGCGTAAAAAAAGTGATAAAACTGTCCTCACTCCTGCGCACAAAGTTGAGGATGTTTTCCCCCACACCTGGCAACGTCTTGACGAAGTTTTCCAGATCCTTTTTCAGATTGACAAAACGCTTGCCGGTCATCTTTCGACTGATGAAGGAGGAGAGGGCACCCACATTGGGGGCAATGGACATGGCATTGTCGTTTAAGACCACGATGAGATCTTTTTCCATATCACCGGCCTGATTGAGGCCTTCGAAGGCCATGTCCCGCCATATTGTCTCAGCGTGTGGAATCGATCCCTGCGACCGGTAATCAATTTATGCGCATAGGCCTGGTGGCCCACGTCCCAGATGATTTTGTCTTCGGGTGCCTTGAACACAAAGTGAAGGGCGATGGCCAACTCCACCGCACCCAGACTCGGGGCCAGATGCCCACCGCTTTTAGAGGTCACCTCAATAATCGTCCGACGAATCTCAATAGCCAAATCCTGAAGGTCTTTAATAGAGAGCCCCTTGAGATCATCCGGGCTGTTGATCTGTTCCAACAGCGATTGGCGTTCTTCAGTTTCGCTCATTTTCTTCTCTCAATAATATATTCCGCAATCTGTCGAAGGGGGTCGGCCTTATGGTCAAAAAGATCGAGCGCCCGAACGGCGTTAAGGATCAATTCCGACTGAATTCGCCTCGATTCCGCCAACCCCAGGACGGCGGGGTAGGTCATTTTCCCCTTTTCCGCGTCTGCGCCCGTCCTTTTGCCCAGAGACCGAGTGTCGCCTTCAATATCCAGGATGTCATCGGAGATCTGGAATGCCAGCCCGATCTGTTTACCAAAGGACGCCAAGGCAAGAAGCTGGTCGTCCGTGGCCCCGGCTAAAAGCGCCCCTGAAACCACGGATGCATTGATGAGCGCACCGGTCTTGTGCGTATGCATATAGGTTACCAGATCGGCATCTGCGACCGCGCCTTCGGATTGGATATCCACTGCCTGACCGCCCACCATTCCGCCACAACCGGCCGCATCGGCGATCAAGCGTATGGCCTCCAGATTCTTTTGGGCTGATATGGGTGATGCGTTAGAAGTCGCGGCCATGAGGTGAAAGGCCTCAGTGAGAAGTGCATCACCCGCAAGGAGGGCGATGGCGTCTCCAAACACCTTGTGGTTGGTCGGTTTGCCTCGCCGTAAATCATCATCATCCATCAGGGGCAAATCATCATGGATCAGGGAGTAGGCATGGATGAATTCCAATGCGCATGCCACGGGAAGCACGGCTTCTTCTGCCCCCCCTACGGCCTCGCATCCCGCAATACAGAGGATCGGCCGCAGTCGCTTCCCTTCTGAAAAAAGGCTGTATCTCATGGCCTCTATGAGACGGGCGGCAGGCCCTTCGGATAGAGGGGCGTATTGTCTAAGGACCGCATCAACCGTGGCCTTCTTTTCTCGCAAATAGGTTTTCAGCTCCCTTATCTTCGCGCTATTGTTCACCGGGCTCTCCATCCATTTCAAAGGGCATTTCCTTTATCCCGCCGCCGCTTTCCTGAACCAGAAGGGTCACTTTCTTTTCGGCGGACTCCAGTTCCTTTGAGCAGAACCGAGCCAATTTCATCCCTTCCTCGAACATCTTGATGGAATCGCTCAACGAAAGATCGCCTGTTTCGAGATGTTGAACGATCTCTTCCAGGCGCTTCATCGCCTCTTCAAATCTCTTTTCAGGCATCCGCGCCTCCTGCCTTATGCATCACCGTTGGCTATTTTCCGAAGGATTAGTTTATACCGACGTGGACGGCGTGTCAAATCTGAATCTTTGGTGGCGGGATATCCCGTTATAGGGAATCTGAGGGGAACGTAATCGATTCACGGCTTTCGGCGTTTGGATGGCATTAGTCTCGCTTCTGTTGGGGAAAGAAATGGAAACAGGGAGGGTTGAACGTATTTTCGATAATCCGGGCACTCGAAGCCCCTGCATTTTTCGCACACCTTAACATGGACTCTCTTGAGGGTTCTCTTCTGATGACAGACGATATAGGCCATTTTGTCATTCCAGGGCCACGAGACTGGACCACGCATTCTGGAGACCTTCTTCCACCTCCTTCAACGCATCGATCGCCTCCGCAATAAATTCTGTTTCCTCGGCATCTTCCATTTCCAAGTAATTCTTGAAATCCTCTTCAAGGGTCTCGATCAAATACATGACCTGATCCTTTATGTCTTCGAGTTTACTGATTCTGTCTTCCATCGGACACATCTCTCTACTGCGGCCGTTGGGCCCTGTATTTAACGATCAACCGGCTCTCCTCAACCGGGACTAAAAGCGCCATGGAGAGGAGATCCGCTTTTCCGGGTGGTGTTCATCAGATCCGGGATCCCATTTTAACGCGCCCTATTTTGAAATCAAGGGCATTTCCTTCCAGTTTCAAGGAAAAGCAGCATATCTCAAAATAACATATATGGCCTTAGCTCCATCTTTCCAGTTGATCTTTTTCCCTTCGGCATAGGTCCTGCCGTAATAAGGGATTCCCACTTCATAGACCCGGCATTTTTTTCTGGCCACCTTCGCCGTCAGTTCAGGCTCAATTCCGAATCGGTTCTGGTGAATGGATATATTCTTGATAATGTCACTCCTGAACACCTTGTAACAGGTCTCCATATCGGTCAGATTCAAATTGGTGAACATATTGGATAGGAGTGTCAGGCACTTGTTTCCGATGTAATGCCAGAAGAGGTGGACACGATGGGGACCCTCGCCCATGAACCGGGAACCGTAGACGACATCCGCCTTCCCCTCGATAATGGGGGCCATCAGCTTGGGATAGGCCATGGGATCATACTCCAAGTCCGCGTCCTGGATAATCACCACATCTCCGGTGACATATTTCAGACCTGAGCGGATGGCCGCTCCTTTTCCCCTATTTAGGGGATGGCGAACCACCACATCCACGGTGTCATTAAGCTGATCCTCGATGAGGGTCTGTGTCCCATCATCAGACCCGTCATCCACGAGGATAATCTCTTTTTCCGCCACCGGCGACTGTCTGACGCGAGAAATGAGTTCAGAAAGATGGCGCTTTTCATTATAACAGGGGATGATAATGGACAGCTTCATAGTGAGTTGAAGCCTCCGATATCGAGGCATACACGTCCGACTTCTCCATTCCGGATCCATGTGCACGGATCATTTAAAACCATTCCAGATCGGGTACCCGTTGTCAATTCAAATTGTCTCAAGCGCCTCGATTTTGCAACTCTCCAGCGGCGGTTATCTCCCATGGCAGGCCATTGGGCTCCCTGAAGAAAGACCACCCTGGAATTGCCGCTTGACGGGTGGTGAAGAGAAATAGAATAATAATAGGGAACAAAATCAATTGTGGAGGCGTAACACATGACCGTTAAGACTAAAATGGACCCGGAAGTCCTGTCAATGGTGATGGACACCATTGAAAAACTCGAACGCGAACGGCTTCCCCTGGAAACGAAGTTGGAAATGGACCGTGAGGGCCGATTTCCAGCCGAACTGATCCGCTTCATGCTGGGGCCGGATATCGCCCTTCATCTGATCTTCATCCCAGAGACCTACGGGGGCTTAGGTGCCGGTGCCACGGAGATCGCCCGCGTTTCCGAACGAATGGCAAAAATGGATCTGGCCGTGGCCACGTCCTTCCTGGCCATTTGCCTCGGTATGGATCCCATCCGGGTGGGGGGCACAGCCGAGCAGAAGGAAAAGTATATCACCCGGATTGCCGAGGAAGGGCTCGTGGTGGCCTACGGTGTCACGGAGCCCGAAGCGGGGTCCAATGTTCAATCGCTCAAAACCAAAGCGAAAAGGGTTCTCGACGCGTCAGACCAAGTCGTTGGGTATCGCCTGAATGGGCAGAAGCAGTTTATTACCAACGGCGGCGTGGCCCAACTCTACACCATTTTAGCGGACACGCCGGAGGGGCCCTCTTTTTTTGTTGTTGAGGGGGGGACGGAAGGCCTTGTGCCCGGAAAACATGAGGATAAGCATGGCATCCGGGCTTCGGACACCTGCCCCCTTTCCCTGGAAGACCTGTATGTTCCCAAAGAGGATCTCCTGGGCGGCATCGAAGGCCAGGGATTAAAACAGGCGAACCAGGTGTTCGGGTACACCCGGCTCATGGTCGCGACCTTCGGCCTGGGCGGCGGCGTGGCCGCACTGGAACGGGCCGTCAAATATTCCAAGGAACGGATACAGTTCGGCACGCCACTCGCCCAAAAGCAGGGCTACACGCACCGGCTCCTCGTTCCCCATGCCGTGCAGCTGGAAGCGGCACGGGCCTACATCGAAGAGGTGGCCCGAAGGCTCGATACGGATGAGGAAGACCTCCAGGTGGAAGGCTCCATAGCCAAGTATTTTGCCACCGAAGCCGGAGATGCCATGGCCAATGACGCCATACAGGCCTTCGGTGGATATGGCTATATCCGGGAATATGAAGTGGAAAAGATCAAGAGGGATGTCAAAATCCTGACCATTTATGAAGGCACCAGCGAGATACAGAGAAACATCATTTCCATGTTTCGTCTCAGGGCAACCGTCCGATCCAAAGGGGGCTTCTACGAGAACATGGCGGCGGGCTTGGACGGCTTGACAGCGACATCCGCAAGCCCCTTGCTGGCACAGGCCATTCGGGCCATGAACCAGGTGATCCTCATTGCCCGGAAACATAAATTAACAAAATCCCAGTATGTCATGTTTCTCCTGGCGGACATGATGACATGGGCCGAGGTGGGCCATGCGTTCTGTCGGAAGGCGGAAACCTATGAAGGCGGCCAGACCCGTACCATCGCATTCATGAGGGGAGCGGCAAGACTTTTCGCAAGAGAAGTGATCGAAAAGATTTTCATCAACGGATCCCGAATCGCCTTCGGTTGCGGGCAGAGCATCTCGGACATGGGAAAGGCATTGGACGATCTTGATATGGCCAAGGGTCTGGAAGGAAACCTGGAGGATATGGCGCTGGTCGCCGCAGAACTGGTCGGCTGATCAGCAGCATTTCTATCCAAGGGCTCGCGCAAAAATGAGTTTGCAGAATTGACGCTCAGATTTGGGTCAGATTTGGTCGTCGCGATTGAGTGAAGCCACAGGAATAGTGAACTATTTCGAGGACTTCACAATTGAGCGGCGGCCGAAGATGGCCCGAAGCTGAGATGGGAAAATGTGAAGTTAATTTTGCGCGAGCCCGAAGGCCGTTGGAAGGGATAATGAAAGGACCACGTGTCACGGAAAAAATTCTATCGCAAACCCAAGGCGCCACCCCCGCAAAAAAAGCGAGGTCACAGGCAGAGGATCTTATATAAAAAACCCAAGATAGACCCCGGACTCAGCCCTCTTTTCAAGAAAATCGGCACGCCGGATGATACCCCCTTCATTCCTGACCCCTTTCAGACAGAAGCCGTAGATCTATTGCAGGAATGCGATGTCTTGGTCACCGCGCCCACCGGAGCGGGCAAGACCTGGATCGCGTCGGAGGCCATCCATATCTGTCATGCCCAAGGCCTCAGGACCTGGTATGCCTCACCGCTTAAAGCCCTATCCAATTCAATCCATCAGCAATTTGTTCGACAATTCGGTGCGGATCAGTGCGGCATACTGACAGGAGACCGGAAAGAAAACGCCGATGCCCCCATCATGATCGGCACCACGGAGATTCTCAGAAACCACCTCTATGATGCCATGCACCGGGGGGGCAACATTCAGACGGACCTGGTGATTCTGGACGAAGCCCATTACCTGAGCGACCCCGAACGCGGTGTCGTGTGGGAAGAAGTGCTGATCTATCTCCCCCCACGAATCAGGCTCCTTCTCCTTTCTGCCACGATTTCCAACGAAGCGGAGGTCGCCGCGTGGCTCAAGTCCATTCGCAAGACCCCCACCCGCGTCGTCCGTTCCCAAGATCGGCCCGTGCCGCTGAAATCACTCTTTCTTTTTCCCAGTGGACTGGTTGCCCCGTTGAGCAGCAAAAAGGGTCTCCATCCCAAGGTCAAACGGTTTCTGAAATCGGATGACAAGAAGCGGCGCGGCCGACCCGAAAGGGTCGATTATGGCCGCATCATCGGCTGCCTGAAAAAACTGAACCTCCTTCCAGCCATATTCTTCCTCAAATCACGAGCGGACTGCGATCGTGCCCTTAAAAGTTGCCCCCCCGTTCGAAAATCCCATGACATCCGTCGGCGGGTAGAGATGGAAATTCAATCGTTCCTGGGCAAATATCCCCACCTGAAGGGGCATCGCCAGATGCGGCCCCTCAAGGAATCTTTGGTGGCCGCCCACCACGGGGGCCAGCTTCCCTACTGGAAAGTCCTGGTGGAACGAATGATGGATCAGGGACTCTTGGAGGCCATTTTTTCGACCTCTACGGTGGCCGCGGGTGTCAATTTTCCGGCAAGGACAGTGGTCCTCTTCCAGAGCGATCGGTTTAATGGACACGAATTCGTGGACTTGAGAGCAACGGATCTCCATCAGATGATCGGGCGTGCGGGGCGCCGAGGAAAAGACCGCATCGGTTTTGCACTGATCAAACCGGGTCCCTATCAGGATCCGCAGACGATCCACAATCTGGAGCAGGCCCCTGCAGATCCCCTCCTGAGTCAAATTCGAATTAATTTTTCAATGACCCTCAACCTCCTCCTGTCCCATACCCCAAAGGAAGTAGATATGCTCCTGGAGCGTTCTTTTGCCGCATTTCAGGAGAGAGGATCGGATCGGAATCTATGGCGCAGTTTTAAGCGGCATCTTTATTTTTTGAAAGAAACCAGTTTCGTGAATGACTCCGATCGGCTCTCCTTTGACGGCATGTGGGCCGCCAATCTGAGGCTGGACCAGCCCCTGGTGATTGCCGAGGCCATACGGACGGGGGCCTTCGAGGGCATTACGCCCGAGACCCTGCCGGCCGGACTCGCGCCGTTTGTGTGGGACCGGGATCAGGACGTCCACCTCAA
>JARRPY010000147.1:1390-8089 GCA_037382425.1 Deltaproteobacteria bacterium | reverse complement strand
TGGGTGATTTCCGTCCTTTGGGATAACGCCGGGGTGGGCCGGTTTGACGACGGCCATTATTATGTCATCACGGGGGAGACCCATAACAGTCCGTCCAACATGGAGGCCTATGGTGGGGCCATCACAGGGATCGTGGGCATCTACCGAGACCCCATGGGCACGGGAAAAGGCGCCAAGCTGATCGCCGGGATGTATGGGTACTGTGTGGGAGAGCGGGATTATGATGGCCCTCTCATACCACACCTCCATCCCCGTCGCCTCCTGGACGGCATCATCGAAGGAGTGAGGGACGGGGGCAATAAAAGCGGGATCCCTACCCCTTTCGGTGTGCTCTTATTTGACCAGAGTTACACGGGAAAATGCCTGGTGTTTGTCACCGCCCTAGGACTCATGCCCGCTAAGATCGAGGGCAAGTCATCCCATGAGAAGGCCACGTCTCCGGGAGAGTATATCGTCATGTCCGGAGGACGGGTGGGAAAAGATGGTATTCATGGGGTCACGGCGGCCTCAGAGGGATATAGCGAGCACACCCCGGCGGGGCACGTGCAGATCGGCGATCCCTATACCCAGAAAAAGATGCACGATTTCCTTCTGGAAGCCAGGGACGAAGGGCTCATTTCGTTTATCACCGATAACGGCGGGGGCGGGCTTTCTTCTTCGATCGGCGAATCCGCACGGTTCAGCAACGGCTGTCACGTGGCGCTCGACCAGGTACCCCTCAAATACGACGGCCTGGATCAGTGGGAAATCTGGGTGTCCGAGTCCCAGGAACGGATGACCGTCGCCGTGAAGCCCGAACATCTGGATCGCTTCATGGCGCTGTCGGCGAAGCATTCGGTGGAGAGCACGGTGATTGGCGAATATACGGATACGGGATACCTCCATCTGACTTACGGGGGAGAAACATGCGCCTATATCCGCATGGATCTGTTGGAATCCGACTTTCCCCAGTGGGAATTCGAGGCGGAGTGGATTCCACCCGAGATGCGGGGCCTCACAGAGCCGGTGATCAGTGAGCCCGTGGACCATACGGGTGTGTTGCTGGACATGCTCTCGAGACCCAATATCTGTTGCCGGAACTGGATCGCAAGACAGTATGATCATGAAGTTCAAGGGACCAGCGTGATCAAGCCGCTGGTGGGCGAAAACCGCGACGTGCCTTCGGATGCCGCCGTCATTCGTCCCGTCCTCGAATCGGAGAGAGGGTTGGCCGTCTCCCAGGCACTCAACCCGGTGTATTCGATAATCGATACCTATCACATGACGTCCGCCACCATAGACGAGGCGGTTCGGCGGGTGCTGGCGGTGGGTGGGGATCCCGATCATCTGGGGGGAGTGGACAATTTCTGCTGGCCCACCATTGAATACGACCCGGTTGATAATCCGGATGGCAAATACAAAGCGGCCCAACTGGTTCGATCCAACTGGGCGCTTAGGGACCTTTGCCTGGCTTACGGCATCCCTCTCTTGTCGGGTAAGGACAGCATGTACATCGACGGCCATCTGAAAGGCCCCTATGGCGAAAGGCGGAAGGTCTCAGGGCTTCCCACCCTCCTATTTACCGCCTCGAGTGTGGTGCGAGACATCAACAGATGTATCACCATGGATGCCAAGTTCCCCGGGGACCTGGTCTACATATTGGGAGAGACCCGAAACGAGATGGGCGGGGGTGAGTTTTATCAAATGATGGGGCACGTGGGGCTCAACGCGCCGAAGGTTTATCCTAAAGCATTTTGGTCTTATTATTTGACCTTGCACCGCGCCATAACAGACGGCCTGATCACGTCGTGTCATGCCATATCACGGGGAGGCTTGGCTGTTCATCTGGCCCTTGTGGCCATGGCAGGGGAACTGGGTATGGAGATCGATCTTCCGATGATTCCGGGGGTCGACGACTTGACACCCACCCAGTGCCTCTACTCTGAATCGTGCGGACGGTTCATCCTGACGGTGGCCCCTGAAAAGTCAAAAGACCTGGAAACCCTCTTTTCAGATGTCCCATTGAGTCGGGTGGGGACCGTCACCGGAGGGGATAGATTCCTGATAAAAGACGCGGAGGGTGCCTCCATCATCGATGTGAAGCACACGGAATTGAAAAAGCAGTGGAAGCGGCCGTTCGGAGGGTTGGTATGAAGCGGATCAAGGCATTGATCCTGACCGGTTTCGGGCTCAACTGTGATTATGAGACGGATTATTCTCTAAAACTGGCAGGGGCGGACTCCCGTCGAATTCACATCAACGAATTGATCCGTGGCCTCGGGGAAAGGGATAAGATTTCGCTGAGTGAGTTCCAGATTCTGGTCTTTGGCGGGGGCTTCAGCTGGGCAGACGATCATGGGGCCGGGGTTCTCATGGCGGCCAAATTGAGACGCCATCTGGGTTCGGAACTGGAACGGTTCGTTCGGGACGGCAATCTGGTGATCGGCATTTGCAACGGGTTTCAGGCCCTGGTGAACCTGGGTCTTCTGCCGGGATTTGGTGGGCAATATGATAAACGTCTTGTGGCCATCACCTACAATGATTCAGGCAATTTCATCGACGCCTGGGTGAATCTCAAGGTGAATCAAGATACGCCGTGCGTTTTTACCGAAGGGATTTCCACTATCGAACTGCCGGTCCGGCACGGTGAAGGGAAACTGATCGCCGAGGAAAACACCACGACCACCCTTTTTGAAAACCATCAGGTGGTGATGCAGTATGCCTCGAACGACGGTCATGCGGCCCGGGGCGAGTGGCCCTATAATCCGAACGGCTCCGTGCGCGACATCGCAGGTATCTGCGACCCCACAGGCCGGGTATTCGGACTCATGCCGCATCCGGAAGCCTATAATCACTTCACCAATCACCCGGATTGGACAAAGAAAAGGGAGATCCTTCATCGAGGTGCTGAAACACCTGCAACCCAAGAGGGTGAAGGAATCAGGATTTTCCGAAACGCGGTGGAATATCTGAAGCATCGGTAGTTCCCTAGCACCCAAATCGCACATCTCATAAGCTGATCGTAAGACGTATAAGTTCACACAGGGAGACGATTGATCGCGCCAAATGGCACCTGTTCTTAATTTGAGAAAAGGGGAGCTTTGGAAGCTCCTTTTTGGGCTATTTCTTGTCGGATTTGCGTATCTGTGGCATGTCGATACCCCCATGTTATGGGGTGATGAAGCCGGTACGGCAGTCTTCAGCAAGAACGTCATCAAAGAAGGTATTCCTCTGGGATTCGATGGCCGAAATCTTTCGGTATTTGGAAACTGCGCATCGGTGAGTCACGGCCTCCTTTCCAGAAAGATTCCCTGGGTACAATATTACATCGGGTCCCTTTCCATTCTGCTTTTTGGCCACAGCACTATGGGCGTAAGGTTACTCTTTGTATTGATTGGTGTCTGCTCGTTTTTCCCTCTACATTCGGTCCTAAAAAAGGAGAGCAACCACGCAACGCTCATCACGACGCTTGTCCTTCTGGCTCCTCAGGTTGTCTTGTTTCAAAGAAACGCCCGGTACTATCCCATTGTGATCCTTCTTTTTTCGCTTCTCCTTTGGACCTACAGCCACGAATTTTATTCCCAAAAAGTTCGATTGGGTCTCTGCTGTATCCTGTCCATTCTTTTCTTTCATACCCATGAACTTGCGGCGTTTTGCGTTTTCGCTGCTTACGTTATTTTTGGTTTCATCAAGGATCGCGGCTCCCTGAAGATATACCTGCCGGCATTTCTGTTGGGATTTGGGTCCTGGCTGATCTTCTACCTTTCCTTGAAAAGCGTCCCGGGCAATGGACCCGAACACATCCAGTTACTCATGAAGTTCCCTGCAAAATGGTTTCTCGTTTTCTTAGCAGGTATTAAGGCGAGTATCGTGGATCTCGACTACATTAACGCGCTTCCTTTGCTGGCATGGGGACTGCTCTTTATTTTTGTGCTTTTGAAGAAGGACAGAAGAGGGCTGCTCCAGCCACTCGGCTCCTCAATCGGGTTGATTATCCTCATCAGTATCGGCATCCAGATAATCCTGAATTCAGCACTTGTGGGTTTTGAGACGGCCCACCAATATTCGCTCCTGCGATACATGCCCCATTTGGTGGCGACACTATCGATCCCCCTGTTCCTGGTTCTTGAGAGAGTTGTCTCATATACATGGGGAAAACCGAAAGTTAAGAAATGCCTCATTCCTGTTTTATTGGTGACGGTGGTGTTTTCAAATGTGTTCACTTTGTCTTACTGGATGCCATCCCTGTCCAAACGGTCGTCTGAATTTTCGTGGTGGCCGCCGGTGTATTTGGAAATCCTGGAACCGAAACCGGATCCGTTCAGGAGCCTGATTGAAACCATGGCGAAAGGGCAGAGTGAGACCGAACAAACCGTTTTTGTCTGGCCGCCCTATGTGAATGAGATCCTAAATTTTTATGTGGGCGACAAATACCTTATTATCCCGAGTGTCCTTGAGCATTCCCCCTGTGAAAAGGCGATTGTTCAAAAGATCGGGTCGGAAAGGTATAACCGATTCAAAAAGCAACCGAAATGGATCGTCCTATTTCTCAACCCGCTCAAACGGAAACCAGCCGGATATGAACTAAACACAATACCATTTATCAGACATGCGCCAGACGCCACAAGGCCGGAGCTGACTCGACATGATTTTCATAGCAAAGAGAAAGGAGCGTCCGGGTACATATATGTCTACGAACGGCTCTAGCACAATCGCCCCTAACTGTCCCCATATGAAATGGACGTTCATGAAAACCGTGCCGCAGGTAATGTGGGTTTAGGCATATGGATCAGGTTTAACCAGTGAAACAGAAGCGATCAGTAGATAAATTCCTAAAGGAGAGCAAGGGAAACGTGAAGGGAAGCGATCTTTCTTTCAACCGTTTGGTTGGCGGGGGCTTCCTTATTTGTCTATTGGTTTTTGTCATCTATCTCCCCGCTATCAGGGGGGGATTTATTTGGGATGATGACGCATTTTTGACTCAAAATCCACTCATTCATGCCTCCGACGGATTATACCGTTTCTGGTTTTCCACTGAAGCGCCGGATTATTTTCCCCTGACATCCACCACCCTCTGGCTTGAATGGCGTCTGTGGGGAAAAACTGCGACAGGATATCATGTCATAAATGTACTGTTACATATCCTAAATGCCTTACTTATTTGGGCCGTTTTGCGGCGGTTGAGAATACCCGGGGCCTGGCTGGCGGCACTTATTTTTGGCATTCATCCGGTTAATGTGGAATCCGTGGCTTGGATCACTGAACGCAAAAATCTTCTCCCCATGGTGTTTTTCCTAACAAGTATTTTGGGATATCTGGCATTCGAGAGGCGCAAGAACTGGTGGTTCTACGCCATTTCTCTCATTTCGTTTCTTCTGGCATTACTGAGCAAAACATCGGTTGTCATGCTTCCCATTGTCCTTTTGGGATGTGTTTGGTGGCAGCGCGGGAAGGTCAGGATGGGGGACTTATTCAAAAGTCTGCCATTTTTTATGCTTTCCCTGATTATAGGGTTGGTGACGGTTTGGTTTCAATACCATAATGCCATTGGATCTACTATCGTCCGGGACGATGGGTTTATATCGCGATTGGCCATTGCCGGCCGGGCAGTTTGGTTCTACCTTTATAAGGCCTTGTTTCCCTTGAATTTGAGTCTTGTGTATCCTCGCTGGGAAACGGGTGAACCATCAGTGATCGGTTTTCTACCTTTGATCGGTCTATTGGTGGTGTTGGGCGTATTCTATTATAGGAGAGACACATGGGGAAAACCGCTTTTGTTTGGTTTAGGCTATTTTGTTCTCATGCTCCTTCCAGTTTTGGGATTCTTTAACATCTACTTCATGAAATATTCTCTGGTGGCTGATCACTGGCAGTACACATCTATTATCGGCATTATTGCTCTGATCGTAGGTATCCTAGCCTTCAGGTACTATAGGTGGACTAAGAGGGGTCGGCAGGCGTCGATTATCATAGCAGTTTTGCTGATCATTAGTCTCTCATTTCTCTCTTGGAAGCGTGCCGAGATATTGGCCCGTTCGGAGCCCCTTTGGAAAGATACACTCGACAAAAATCCAAACTGCTGGATGGGATATGATCTTCTGGGAACTGATTTTGCGCAAAAAGGTGAATGGAACCATGCCATTCAAAATTTTGTTCAAGCGCTGAAGATTAAACCTGACTATCCAAAGGCACACAGTAACCTAGCCAATGTACTTTATGAATTAGGCAAAGTGGATCAAGCCTTTGAACATTTTGAAACGGCGCTGAAGATCGACCCCAATGCCGTTGAGGTCCACTACAACTATGGCACTGCTTTGGCAGAACAAGGAAAAATAGACCAGGCCATAGATCACTATATCAAGGCCATACGCCTCCAACCTGATTTATTGCAGGGCCATTACAATCTGGGCGTATTGTACGCCCGTCAAGGAAAATACACAGATGCCATTAAACAATTTTCAGAAGTTTTGCGAATAAATCCGGGAAACAGGCTGGCACAAATGAGTCTGAACCGCGTATATCACCTGATGAAACAAGATGCACGTGCCACGCATAAATTGAGCAAATAGTAGTTCAAAAGAAAGTTGAAGCGTCCTAAGTGATCAAAGAGACAAACCGGTAAGGATATGAAGTCGCCTTCAAGCCAGACCTCAGAACCAAGACCCCAAAACGAAATAGCAGAACAGCTTACACCTTGGGTTGAAAGTAGTGCTGCTTTTT